>NZ_CAWQTY010000076.1:0-1146 GCF_963897815.1 Xenorhabdus sp. Sc-CR9 | reverse complement strand
ATCACCGCAGGAAACGGGGTATGCGCCGGTGATTTCCAGTCTGGGCGAACACACGGCCGCCGTGCCGGTCTGGTGGGCGGTGGTGCACCGGTTATCAAAAGGACTGACGCAGGCGGCGGTCGCGTCAGTGCCCTGCCGCCCGGATCTGCGGCAACTGCGTTTTGAGGTGCAGCACACCCGTATTGCCAGCGCCGCCCTGGCAGCAGAATTGCAGGATTTTACCCACGATTGCTATGCCCTGGCGCTTTATCAGTGGAAACAACGCGATCAGGGACAAACCGGTGATCCCGCGGTGCTGAAGGATATCGACTGGCTGGGGAGTCAGACGTTTTTGTCGGGGGATTACACTACGCTGCAATCACGCACACCCCGGGCACATTTCCCGTGGATGGAGAGCCGGGACAGCGGCCGGCCGAATACCGGGCGGGGCGGCTACCCGACCTGTAAAGTCTGGTGGTCAGCCCCCCAAACCGGACTGGAAGCCAGGGTACTGGCACAGGCCGATCCGGGGCTGTGGCTGCGTTTGTCGGCAGCCCTGAAAATGCCGGGCAAGGGAAGCCGTGAATATAAAGCGGCGGTGATCCGTCGTCTGGTCAGTCCGGTCAACCTGACGGTATCGCAGGAGGGGTATGTCTACGCGGGTTATGGCGGTAATGCTGATTTTACGGTCTGGGATGGCTCTAACCGGGTCGGGGCTTCTGCGGGGGTGATGTTGGGTGGCCTGCTCGCGTACCCGATGCTGGATGCCGTGCGGCAGGCGCTGCCGATGATGCAGGCCGTTCTCCTGATGGTCCTGTATATCTTGTTGCCGTTGATCCTGCTGTTGGCTGCCTATGAATTTAAGACTGTCCTGACGCTGACATTTGTGATTTTTGCCCTGAATTTCCTCACCTTCTGGTGGGAGCTGGCCCGCTGGCTGGACAGCTTTCTGCTGGATGCGCTGTACGGTTCAGACACCCACAGCCTGTTTAATCTGGCCGGGTTGCAGAACACCTCGGATGATCTCATTATGGCGCTGGTGATGGGGATGCTGTTTATTGTCCTGCCGATGGTCTGGCTGGGCGCACTGGCCTGGGCGGGGGTGCGAATGGGCGATATCAGCGGCATGATGAACCAGGGCGTGGGACAGGTCAGGCAGTCAGCCGG
>NZ_CAWQTY010000075.1:0-1154 GCF_963897815.1 Xenorhabdus sp. Sc-CR9 | reverse complement strand
TAAATAGCTTGTCAAAATGGTAGGAGTATCAAAGAAACTCGATCCTAAATTTGCGAAATTTTTGTTCCCAAAACGCAAAATCACAGAAAAAAGGATCGAGTCATGCTTATCATACCATCCACTTCCCGGAATGAACGGCGGCAGATGAAAAAAATTGTTCAAAAGACGACTGATAAAAATTATGCACGCCGGATCATGGGGATACTCTTATTGGATAAAACACGCTCTGTTCCTCAGGTCGCTGGGATACTTTGTTGCGCCGAATCTTCCGTTTGGCGTTGGCTGAAAAAGTTTAGAGAACACCGATGGGCAGGCTTGCAGAGCTTACCCGCTGGGCGTCATATTCAGTGGCATTTAGCTCGTTATCTGCCGCTCTTCTATTATTTTTTAGAGCACGCTCCCCAGCAGTTTGGCTATATCGGTTCGCGTTGGAGTCTTTCGTTTTTTGTGTTTTTACTCAGAAAATATCTGCATATTACCCTTTCCATCAGCACACTTTACCGTTATTTCTGCAAACAAGGCATTGTTTGGCGGCGGGCTGCGCCTACATTAAAACAACCGGAGCCCGAATATGACGAAAAAATGGCGCGTATTGCTGAGGCGCTTTCACGGGCTTCAGAGAAACACCCCGTTGTTTATGAAGATGAAGTGGATATTGATTTTAATCCTAAAATAGGCGCTGACTGGTACTTTAAAGGCCAACAAAAACGGATTGTGACACCGGGTCAGAATCAAAAATATTACTTTGCCGGTTGCCTTGATGCCCAAACAGGTAAGATCGTGTCCACGGGTTACACGAGAAAAAACTCAGATTTATTTATCAAAATGTTAGAAGCATTGAAACGCGCCTATCGTGAGGCAGAAACGCTGAGCGTGATTTTAGATAACTACGGCATCCATAAAAGTAAGAAGGTCAGAGCATGGTTGTTGAATAATCCCACTGTGACACTGCTCTTTCTTCCTGTCTACTCGCCTTGGTTAAATAAAATAGAACGACTATGGCAATCACTTCATGAAACGGTGACACGCAATCATTGTTGCCAATTTATGTGGCAGCTTATTCGTAATGTGAAAATTTTTTTGAAAAGGGCTTCGTTAACGGATTGGAAAGAAATGAGAAATATAAGAGTCTCACCATTATGACAAACTATTTA
>NZ_CAWQTY010000074.1:0-1156 GCF_963897815.1 Xenorhabdus sp. Sc-CR9 | reverse complement strand
GTAAATAAATTTTCAAAATAGTAGATCACTTGAAGGGAACTCAGTCCGATTTTTGCGATCTGATCAATTGCAAAAAATCCCAAACCACAATCCGGACTGAGTGATGCCAATAATAACATCTATCCCCCACGATGAATGCCAAAAAATGAAAAAACTTATCCATAAAACTCGCGACAAGGACTATGCCCGCCGGTTAACTGCATTACTGCTGTTAAATGAAGGTGTTACTGTGACAAAAGTCGCTAAAACCCTTCATGCCGCCCGCTCTTCTGTCAATCGCTGGGTTAAAGGGTTTAGGTTATATGGATTGGAAGGACTCAAAAGTTTACCCGCGGGTAGGCCAGTAGTCTGGGATCTCACTCCTCTCGATAACATCTTGTTTTTCTTATTACAGCAATCGCCTCAAGAGTTAGGGTACCTTCGTTCTCGCTGGAGTCTTGAACTCATGAACAAAACACTGAATGAATTGTTCAATATTTCGCTGACATCAAGCACGCTATATCGTCATTTCGTTCAGGTGGGTATTGTCTGGCGCAGAGCCGCCCCCACAGTGAAACAACCTGACCCGGAATATGATGAAAAAATGGCAAAAATCACGGAAGCGAAAGCGAATATATCAGAAAGACATCCGGTTTTTTATGAAGATGAAGCCGACATTGATTTAAACCCTAAAATTGGGGCAGATTGGTGTTTCAAAGGCCAGCAAAAACGCATAGTCACACCGGGAAAAAACGAAAAATATTATCTGGCAGGCTGCCTCAATGCGCAAACCAAAGAAGTCACTTACGTAAAAGGAGAAAAAAAGAATTCTGATCTGTTTATCAAAATGTTAGATGAACTAAATGCCCGTCATCCCCATGCGGAAACTATCACGTTAATCTTAGATAATTACTGCATTCATAAAAGTCACAAAGTCAAAAACTGGCTGGCACAACATGGCAAGTTCACACTGTTATTTTTACCGGTTTATTCTCCCTGGTTGAATAAAATAGAACGGTTATGGCAATCACTTCATGAAACCGTGACTCGGAATCATTGTTGTCAATTTATGTGGCAATTACTCAATCACGTCGATGTCTTTTTACGATCGTTTTCATCGCAGCAAAAGCCCGGAATACAAAAAATGAGTGGAGCACTATTATGAAAAGTGATTTAC
>NZ_CAWQTY010000073.1:0-1158 GCF_963897815.1 Xenorhabdus sp. Sc-CR9 | reverse complement strand
TAAATAAGATTTCATAATTGTGATACACCCATTTTTCTCATCCCCGGTTTTTGCTGTTGTAAGGAAGCGGTTTCCATGAAGATTTTGACATGGTTAAGCAACTGCCACATAAATTGGCAGCAGTGGTTTCGTGTCACGGTTTCATGCAAGGATTGCCATAGACGTTCGATTTTATTCAACCACGGGCAATAGGTCGGTAAAAAGAGAAGATTAAATTTGGGATTCTTTGCCAGCCAAACCCTGACCTTCCGGCTCTTATGAATGCAATAGTTATCTAAAATTAACGTGATGGTTTTGGCACTAACATATTGATTGTTAATTTCATCTAACAATTTGATAAATAAATCTGAGTTCTTTCTCAAGCTACCGACATAAGTGATTTCTTTCGTTTTCGCGTTGAGGCAACCGGCAAGGTAGTGTTTTTGGTTCTTTCCGGGGGTAACAACACGCTTTTGCTGCCCTTTGAAGCACCAGTCTGCACCGATTTTCGGGTTCAGGTTGATGTCCACCTCATCCTCATAGAAGACCGGGTGTTTCTCTGAGGCATTGGATAACGTCTCGCTGATTTTTGCCATTTTTTCATCATACTCAGGGTCAGGCAATTTTACGGTTGGCGCCGCCCTTCGCCAAACGATGCCCGTCCGGCAAAAGTAGCGATAGAGGGTACTTTGAGAGAGCGATGTATTCAGTAGCTCATTGATTTTAAGTGTAATAAGCTCAAGGCTCCATCGTGAACGGAGATAGCCAAAATGTTGTGGCGAGTGCTGTAATAAGAAAGAAATGACTGTGAAGAGCGGAGCTAAGTTCCAGATGGCAGGCCTTCCCGCCGGGAGGCTTTTAAGTCCTTCCAACCCGTATAATGTTAACCAATTTACCCAACGATGAACGGAAGAACGTGAACAGTGAAGCGTTCTGGAAACGTGAGAAACCGTACTCCCTTCATGTAACATCAAGAGCGCGGTGAAGCGACGTGCATAGTCCTTATCCCGGGTTTTCTGGATAGCTTTTTTCATCTGACGTCGTTCATTTCGGGGTATTGATGTTATGATTGGCATGACTCAGTCCATTTTGGGATTTGTTTTGATTTGGCGATTAATCAGATCGCGAAAATCGGACTGAGTTCCCTTCAAGTGATCTACTATTTTGAAATCTTATTTA
>NZ_CAWQTY010000072.1:0-1169 GCF_963897815.1 Xenorhabdus sp. Sc-CR9 | reverse complement strand
GGGGTCTTCAAGTGAGGCAAAATGCTGTAACAAAGGGCTGACAGAGGACATAAGGGTTGACTTTAAAAGCAGCATAACGACATGAAACTCAATCATTGTCAATGAATTTTAGATGCGATTGCCCTGCCCTGGCTGCCCCGCTGTGTCCGGCGGCGGCTTGCTGCGCCAGACTCTGACCGCCGCCGAGCGGGCCGGCAAACCCGCCGGGTTTCATCAGGCCGCCTTTATCCGTCAGGCCAGCGGTTCCCGTACCACTCAGCAGGCCAGCCGCCTGTTTCACCAGACCTGTTGCCTGCTTGCCTTTTTCCAGCAGGGATTGTCCCTGCTGTAACTTCGTCAGGTGTTTCTTCATTGACATGGTGTCGTTTTCCTTATTTTTTATGTGTTGTCCTCAATGCTGTTTTCCGCGGGGATCCCTTTTACTTACGCAGCCTGACGTCCGGGCAGGCATTCACTGCGTTCAGGCAGAAAAAGCCTGTTATTTATACTAATACCGCTCGCTTAAGCACTTTTTTGAATAACAATTCATAAAAATGCTGACAAAAAGATTTGAAGATCCCGACATTACTGGCTTCTTCAAATGGAGAAAATGACAGTTGGTACTCTCATTTCTCTTAAGCGAGCAATATTAGTTATTTATACCCATTTTTTTCTTATTATGATGAGGGGGTGACTGTTTTATCGGCATGTTTTTCATTTCATTCATGACAAATTATGTCAGGGGATAAATCCGGACTGTTATTTTACCGATATAACGATGAATTTTATGAATGTGATACCCGTTTTATCGACATTTGGGAAAAATCTTAGCGGGCCGGTGCGTTTATTTTTCATTGTCAGAAAATCAATTAAGCACTGACTTTTGCTGCGGCTTTCTTCACGCTGGCCTGATGTTTTATAACATGGAAAGGACACGATGAAAAAGCCGGGTTTACTGCTCCTGATGGGATGGATGGTGTCACTGTCCGTCGGTGCTAAAACGGTGATCTATACTGACAGTCAGCACCCGCCGGTTAATTTGCTCCCTGGGACACAGGTAATATGGCTGGATGCACCGGAGCAACAGCAAAGGCAGATCTTTGCCCGCCTTCCCGCAGACTCACAACAGGCGGCAACTCAGGTCCGGGCCATCCTTCAGTCTCCTCAGTGGCGTGAGCAGGAACAGCAAC
>NZ_CAWQTY010000071.1:0-1173 GCF_963897815.1 Xenorhabdus sp. Sc-CR9 | reverse complement strand
ACCGCTTCCAGCTTAAATTCAACGGAATAGTGGCGTTTGGTCGGTTTCAATTTCATTGTCATACCTCATTGTCATGTTAATAACATTAGCAGGCTTTTGAGGTGTCCGGATTTAATGTACTACTACAGTCGGGCAGGGTTCCGCAGGCAGTGGGAGTGGAGTTTCACTGCAACTGCCGGAAGGGGTAGAACCGCTCGCACAAGTAGGGCAACTTCCGATGGCGGAAGCACTCCCGGTAACTGAATTTTCGGCTAAACCACCTTGTGCCATCCTCGCACAGCAAGAGGAAAACTGGGTTATCACCGGAGCAGAGGAAGCATAATGGAATCGACTAATTGGAAAAGCTGGCTGTCACATCAGGACAGAGGGGAGTGTTATTTTCTGGTCAATAGTCTGGCGGAACCGAACCCGGTTCAGACCTTTTACCTTAATGGCTGGACAGAACAGGCGTTTCCGCTCTACAGCGGTACGCCGATGAATGCCATGTTGGAACAAAGTCCGTGGTTGATTCAACCCAAAACCAAGTGCCTGCCGGAACTGGCTTTACTGCTGGATAAACACGAATTCAGCGATGCCAGTTGGGGGTGGGGCTATCGCAGTACGTTACCGTGGTCATTTCAGTTAGAGCACTGGCGTTTACATCAGCAGGTTTTACTGCGCGGGCAGGTGGTGGTTTTGCGTCTGATGGATAACCGCATTTTCACACCTTTGCTACCCGCCCTACAGCCCGGTGACTGGCGTGAACTCTTAACTTCGGTCAATGAGCTGATGATCGATACGCCCGAACCGGTTTGCTATTACCGGCCGGAAAACTGCCCTCAGGTATTAACAAAGAATTTATTTGTGCTGGGTGATCACCTGATTGAAGCCCGTTACTCAACCGATACCGCCCTCAAGAATTTGGCCTACTCCTTAAGTTGTCAGCTTTGGGAGGAAAACTCCGAATTGGCGCTGACACTGGATGAACCGGAAGGGCAATTGCAGCATAGCCTTGTGGTATGGCTGAAACAGGCAAGAGATGAAAAACAGAACCTGAATAAACTGACTGTTGAACGCTTTATTACTGATAATCAACAAGCTGTAATTGATAAAAATATTTAAGGTTAATTTTCTACTACCTATAATGAATTAAGGAAGAAAAGAATGAGTCAGTTACAACCAACGGATTGCATT
>NZ_CAWQTY010000070.1:0-1174 GCF_963897815.1 Xenorhabdus sp. Sc-CR9 | reverse complement strand
GCCTTGTATCTTAAATATAGGTTAAAATAAATACGATTAGATTTGGCGCGGTGTATGCAGTCTGATCCAGCCTAGGGTTTTAAGCCCGTTCAGAAGCTATTGACGCATACACTGAGCCACTCATCTGAAACCCGAACAGTTGTCCGTCATCCATAACGTATTTGCAAGGCAGGGTAATATGAGTCAGCCAAATCCACTTTGTGTGGGCATTGATGTTTCCAAAGCCTCATTGGATATCGCCGTTAGTACAGACGTAGAGGCATTCACCGCCAGTAATGATCCTGATGGTTTTGATGTCATTGTGTCCGTAATGAAGCAGCATTCCGTGTCCCTGGTTCTGATGGAAGCAACCGGTGGACTGGAGTCTGCTGTTGCCTGCTCGCTTCAGGCTGAAGGGTTTGATGTCGTTGTTATTAATCCCAGGCAAGCGCGAGATTTTGCCCGGGCCATGGGATATCTGGCAAAGACTGACCACATTGACGCCAAAGTCCTGGCTCAGATGGCGGAAGTGATAAACCGTCATCCCGAACGAGAACGGTTTATTCGGGCGCTGCCAGATGCGGAACGTCAGGTTCTTTCTGCCATGGTGGTGCGCAGACGGCAGTTGATTACGATGCTGGTTGCTGAGCGTAATCGCCTACATCCTGCGCATCCTCAGAGCAGAAAAAGCATCAACATTATCATTAAAGCACTGGAAGCTGAGCTGGCGCGGATCGATGAGGATATGAATAAACATATCCAGACTCATTTTAAGAAACTGGCTGACCGGCTCAGCGCCATCAAAGGCGTCGGTACAATGACAGCAGCAACCTTGCTGGCAGAGGTCCCTGAACTCGGCAAGCTCTCGCGTCGGGAAATCAGTGCACTTGTTGGCGTTGCTCCCGTTAACCGTGACTCGGGAACTATACGCGGTCGACGAACCATCTTTGGCGGACGCGCTGGGGTTCGGACAGCGCTGTACATGGCCACACTCGTGGCAACCCGTTTTAACCCGGTGATCAAGACATTTTACAACCGCCTGTTGGCGGCGGGTAAGGCCAAAAAAGTGGCTCTTGTGGCTTGTATGCGCAAACTGCTGACCATCTTAAATGCGATGATTAGAAAAGATGAAGAATGGAATGATTCGTATCATCAGATAACGCCATAAAAATCGTGTTCAAGACAGTTGCTTCTG
>NZ_CAWQTY010000069.1:0-1215 GCF_963897815.1 Xenorhabdus sp. Sc-CR9 | reverse complement strand
CAGGGCGCGAGCATACTTTTTTAACATCTATTGAATGAAAATTAATAGCATGATCTAATTAGCCTTATTTCTCTTCTAATCGCTTACCTATGACCCTGATTGAACATTTATCCGTTGTTAAAGAAACACGCTCTAATATTAATCGTCAGTACGATCTGATTGATGTGATTTTCCTTGTCGTCAGTGCCATTATGGCGGGAGCCGAAGGTTGGCAAGATATTGAGACTTATGGCCGGGCAAAAATTAAGTGGCTGAAAACGTATCGCCCCTTCCTCAATGGCATTCCCCGTCGGCATACCATTGCGAGAATATTGCGTGCTATCGAGCTGGACTCCCTGCTGGAAGCTTTACTCAACTGGGTTAATGAGCAGCGTGAGTTGGGGAATAAACCGGTTATTGCTTTTGATGGGAAAGTCCTGCGACGCGCCTATCGTAACGATAAGAAAAATGCCGTCCAACTGGTCACGGCCTATGATACTGAGGCAGGGTTGGTATTAAGCCAGAAAGCAACGGCGACCAAAAATGGGGAAATCAGCACAGTCCGCCAGATGCTGGATATCCTTAATCTCAAAGGCAGTATCGTGACCCTTGATGCCCTACATTGCCAGCGTGAAACGCTGGAAAAAATCAGTGAAAAGAAAGCACATGTGGTTGTGCAAGTGAAGAAAAATCAACCCAACTTATGGGATGCAGTTCAATCTCAATTTCAGGCCGTTTTTGATGCGGGTAAAGAGCAAGTGATAACGGAAATCAGGCAAGAAGCCCATGGTAGACGGGAAGAGCGCTATGTATTTCAGTTAAAACCGAAATTTACCCCTGAAATGATGGAGCGATGGCCAACGATCCGGAGCATTATTGCGGTTGAACGTCATCGGACACAAAATGGCAAAGGGACAGTAGATACTTCGTATTATGTGAGTTCGCTTTCGCCCCGCCATAAATCCCTCGGGTATTACATTCGTCAGCATTGGCGAATTGAAAATAGTCAGCACTATATTCTTGATGTCGTTTTTAAAGAAGATGATTCTCGGATTGTTTTAGACGGGGCCATTGAGAATCTGGCGTTATTCCGTCGTCTTGTTTTGAACATGGTCAAGCAATGTGATTGCGGGGCACCAAGCCAAAGAAATAAGCTTAAAAAAGCCAGCTGGTGTGATGATTACCGCGCCCAAGTTTTCTTTGGCTGAATGTTAATCAAAGTATGCTCGTGCCCTG
>NZ_CAWQTY010000068.1:0-1225 GCF_963897815.1 Xenorhabdus sp. Sc-CR9 | reverse complement strand
AGGGAACCTCTAAAAACTTTTCACAGCCACCAAATTGAGTAAAATGTAGACACAATACATCCCTACAAGGTAGCGCCGTCATGATACCGCCTCGTTCTGCTTTAAAAAAAGATAAGCTGGCAGCCGAATACCATCGTCGAAAAATTGATGAATTAGGCGATCCACTGCTTGTCCTTGATAAGTATGTTGATTTCTCGGCACTGGCTGACACGGTAGACCGGGTCGCGCCACGGATTATTTCTCCCAAAGGCGGACGCCCGCCATTCCCGACTGAGGTGATGGTTCGCATCATTATCCTGAAACATTTCCATAATCTTTCCGATGAAAAGATGGAATATCAATTACTTGACCGCATGAGTTGGCAACGTTTTTGTCGTTTGACCGATGTCATTAATATTCCAGATCGTAATACCATTTGGTATTTCGAAAAACGGATTGGTCAGGAAGGTGCCAGGGCGTTGTTTGACGAGGCGAAGCATCAGCTTTCGGCACAGGGATTTATCCCTCGTGGCGGCCAAATCATTGATGCCACGTTGATTCCGGTTCCTAAGCAACACAATAAGAAAGAAGAGAATGAACAAATCCGTCAGGGTAACCCCCCTGATGTCTGGACAAAAAACAAACGATGTCAGAAAGATACGGAGGCAACCTGGACGAAAAAACACGGTAAACGTTATTTTGGCTATAAATTGACCATTAATGTCGATGCAAAATATAAAGTGATCCGTCACATCGCGACAGGCACCGCCTCCGCCCATGATAGCCCGTTTTTTGAAGCCGTTCTGGACCGGTCAAATACAAGTCGAGACATTTATGCGGATAAAGGGTATGCCAGCCAGACACGTGAACAGGCGCTGAAGGAACAGGGCTATCGTGTTCATATTCAGAGAAAAGGGTTGCGAAATAAGCCGTTATCAACCTGCCAGAAAGGACGAAATAAGAAAATAGTGAAAACCCGGGCACGAGTGGAACACATCTTTGGCTCATTCTCCCAGATGGGTGATAAATTCATCCGAACGGTAGGCCAGCTACGCGCCAATTTCATGATGACGCTGAAAGCAACCTGCTATGATTTACAACGTTTGGTTTATTTTGGGAAATCGAGCATTCATGCCTTTTAATGCTTGAAAAAGTCAGAAATCCCTCTTCTCAATAAGATCAATTTTATGACGAATGGGTACAAAGTTGATCTTATTTTTTCACGGGAGAGTTTTTAGAGGTTCCC
>NZ_CAWQTY010000067.1:0-1254 GCF_963897815.1 Xenorhabdus sp. Sc-CR9 | reverse complement strand
TGTGTAGCGGTCAAGAACTTCCGGACACCATTTTAGCCTTCTCCCATTGCTTTTCGTATTCAACGGGAGAAATGCCTCCATTAAAACTATGGGGACGAATGTAATTATAATATCCGCCCAAATATTGCGTGATATCCCTCATCGCGTCATGCATATCCTGATAGCCTTCCGGTGGCACCCATTCGCTTTTCAGACTCCGGAATACCCGTTCCATCGGCGAATTATCATAGCAACAGCCCCTGCGGCTCATGCTTTGGATAATCTGGTTTCGCCAAAGTAAGCGGCGGAACTTTTTGCTACTGTATTGACTTCCCTGGTCGGAGTGAAAAATCAGCCGGCCTTCAATAGGGCGCGTTTCCAGGGCATGACTCAGGGCACGGCAGACCCGCTCTGCATCCGGTGAGGAAGAGATGGCCATGCCCACCACGCGGCGGGAAAATAAATCCATCACCACCGCGAGGTAACGCCAACCTTCCTGCGTACGAATGTACGTGATGTCCCCGCACCACCGGGTATTTGGGCTGGCCGGGGCAAAATGCTGCTGCAAAAAATCCGGCGACGCCACGTGCTCTTTCCCCGGTGGACGATAACGGTGGGCCCCCGGCTGACGACTTTGCAGGCCGCATTCCTGCATTAGCCGGCGAGCCAGCCAAGCGCCCAACCGGTGTGCCCTCATGGGTCAGCAAGTGGCTCAGGGAGCGGCTGCCGATGGCCCCCCGACTTTGGTTATACAATTCACGGGTCCGGATGCGCAGCCGCAGACGTTCTGTATCGACAGGACGTTCCCGCCAATCGTAATAGGCGCTGCGTGACACCTTAAATGCCTGACAGAGTTCCGTGACCGGCCATTGGGCGCTCAGCCGTGTGATCAACGAGTAGCCCCACTGCGTATCTCGCTCATCAACACGGCCGCCTGCTTTAGAATTTCTTTTTCCATTTCCAGACGCCTGACCTGTTTTTCCAGCGCCTGTATCTGGCGTTGTTCGGACGTTAAGGCTTTACCGGCAGGCGTTACCCCCTGTATTTCGGCCTTATACTGGCGGATCCATTTTCTCAAGGTACTGGCATCAACGGCCAGTGAACGGGCGATATCAATAACCCGTTGCTGATGGAGAACAACCTGCTGAACCGCTTCCAGCTTAAATTCAACGGAATAGTGGCGTTTGGTCGGTTTCAATTTCATTGTCATACCTCATTGTCATGTTAATAACATTAGCAGGCTTTTGAGGTGTCCGGATTTAATGTACTACTACA
>NZ_CAWQTY010000066.1:0-80856 GCF_963897815.1 Xenorhabdus sp. Sc-CR9 | reverse complement strand
AATCGAGCATTCATGCCTTTTAATGCTTGAAAAAGTCAGAAATCCCTCTTCTCAATAAGATCAATTTTATGACGAATGGGTACAAAGTTGATCTTATTTTTTCACGGGAGAGTTTTTAGAGGTTCCCCTGAATGAGCAATGGGATTTGGTTGTCAATCTGTGTTATTTTGTCGGGGATGACTGGAATTCGTCAGTATTCTGTCTTTTTGGTGTGCTTCAGAGGTTTTTTTGATCGCAGACAATATCCGACGACGAATCAATCCACTAGCGGGGCGAATCAAACACCAGTAAGGGAAAAAACAATATACTGCTTTCTTATCAGTACAAAATACTCGAGTTTCCGTAGAGAGTCGGATTTTTTCCCTGCTGATTTTATCAATTCTATAATTTAAAATTAGTTTGGCAAAGCTTGGTTCATGGAAGCCAACAAATGAATCTGTATTATCAAATAATAGTTTTCCATAATCCAGTTGCCATAATTTACCAACCAGGCCAAAAGTTATTTCACTATTCAATTTGAACATATGCAGATTAGACCAAGTGTTTTGGACACTATTCTTGATATTGGCTAAACAATATTATTTGTTACAAATTAGAGAGAGACAGCAACACAAACAAGAATAATTTTAGAAGGCAAATATTAAAAAAGGAAAACATGATGGCAAAAAAGCAAACTCCCAGTTACCGTTTTATCAACATGCGGTTATCTGTGCTTCTGCTATTAATTCCCGGGGCATAAGCGCTGTACCTTGAAATCTATTAGGTACAGACCAAAACCGGTTAGAGACAGATACATTTCAAACGAAAATAAAAATCCGTATAATCCACTCCCTGCAAAGAATCCATAATAGAAAATCTATAGCCGATACGATTGGCAATGTGAGAAGTCGCAATGAATCAGAAAGATACGAGAAAAGAGACACTTGAATTCAACAAGCTCCAGAAACGCCTAAGGAGAAACGTTGGTAATGCTATTATTGATTACAATATGATTGAAGAAAATGATGTTGTAATGGCATGCATCAGTGGTGGCAAAGATTCATTTGCGATGTTAGATATCCTGCTGAATCTGCAAAAGGCGGCTCCAATAAAATTTGATGTAGTTGCAGTAAATCTTGATCAGAAGCAACCGGGTTTTCCTGAGTACGTTTTGCCCCAATACTTTGAAAGTCTGAATATTCCATACTATATCGTAGATAAAGATACTTATTCAGTTGTTAAAGAGAAAGTTCCTGAAGGTAAAACAACCTGTGGATTATGTTCCCGCCTGCGCCGTGGCACACTTTATTCTTTTGCAGAAAAAATCGGGGCCACAAAAATTGCACTCGGACATCATCTTGATGACATCGTTGAAACGCTGTTCCTGAATATGTTCCATGGCGCACGCATGAAAGCAATGCCACCGAAGTTGCGTTCTGATGATGGTCGTAATGTCGTCATTAGGCCACTGGCATATTGCCGAGAGACAGACCTTATCGCGTATGCGGAACACAAAGCATTTCCAATCATCCCTTGCAATCTGTGCGGCTCTCAAGAAAATTTACAGCGGCAGGCTATCAAATCAATGTTGGTTGAATGGGATAAGAAAACGCCGGGCAGAGTAGAAAGTATTTTCAAATCAATTCAAAATGTCAGCCCAAGCCAACTAGCTGATAAAACACTTTTCGACTTTGCCAATTTGCCGTTGGATCGGGATGGGGAAAGGGAAGAATACGCGTTTAACGAAGCTGTCGTATCCTCAACTAACATTGATGAATCCATGTTTATTAACGTTACGAACATTTAAAAATTTCCCTAACAGCAACAAAAAAATAGCCGATGCTTAAATTGGCATCGGCATAATAAATGGGCAATTATTCTGTATATACCTCATCAGGTATCAAACTCAATATGAGAAAAACTACAATTATGGAGCACAACGTTCATTGCTCAACGTTGCATTCACCTGCGTAAGTGATAGTGCCTTAATTTTAGGATCTGATTATTGATATATCTCAAATCCGATGGCACTAATCACGTCTTCAGGGTCAACTGACGATTATATCGTCATCCTTATGTTTTCTGTCGGTTACAACCATTTGCTTCGCTTTAGCCACAGGGCAAAAATGACTATCAAGATAGATAACAAAAGGCAGAATAAGCCAAAGCCAAACGGATACTTATTACCGGGTATTCCACCCAGATTGACACCAAATAGCCCCGTTAAAAAGGACGTTGGCAAGAATATCATTGCCAATAGTGACATCATGTAGGTGCGGCGGTTCATGGCATCTGCCATCATGGAGGTTATTTCATCTGCAAGAACTGCTGTGCGGGCAATACTACCATCCAAATCATCCAATCCACGCCCCAGACGATCTGCAATTTCCTGCATTAAACGCCGCTCTTCATCATTCATCCAAGGTAACCGCTCGCTGGCCAATCGGATAAAAACATCACGCTGCGGTGCCATGTATCGGCGCAAAACGATTAATTGTTTACGCAATAACACCAATTCCCCGCGACCGGGTACTTTTTGCTCCAGAATATCATCTTCAAACCCAATCAGCTGGTCATGTAACTCTTCAATAAAATCACTCACTTCATCAGTAATGGCATCCGCTATTTCAATCAGCCAATGTCCTGTACTTTTTGCACCAACTCCATTGTGTAAATCATCCACAACTTGATCGATGGAGTGAATTTTCCGATGGCGGCTGGAGATGATTATTCTGTCATTAATATAGATGCGGAACGAAACCAAGTGATCAGGGCGCGCATTATCATTGCGATTTACCGATCTCAGGGTAATCAAAGTGCCCTCACCAGTGCGTAGCACTTTCGGACGAATACTTTCACCCAGCAATCCTTCCTTTGCCGGAGATGGCAGCAAAGGGGTATTCATAATCCATTGGTGGCTGCCTTGGTTTTTATAATCAAGGTGTTGCCAAAATGGCTGTTCTGCCGTTGCGGGTGAATCTTCACCAAATGCCCTGATACCTCCCTGACCATTCATCTGGCAGGCGTAAATTGCATTTGAACCTTTAAATACCGAGCCATAGATCGTTTCCACATCTGCTCCTTTTCGTACTTATTTATTATAATTAGTCATCAGAATGCTTGATGATATACATGGTATGACTATAGGCGACATCTTCAGGATTAGTGATCGGGTATCCTTTTAACCACGGTTTGATTAATCGTCCATTGGTATATTGATAAATCGGTACAATTGGTGCTTGTTCTGCAATCATTTTTTCGGTCTGATTGTAATAGCGGTTTCTGACCAGATTATTCGTTTCATAACTGGCAGCTTTGAGCAACGCATCATAGTCAGCGTTATGGAATTTTGAGAGGTTGCCACTGTGGGTAGATGTCAGAAGAGACAGAAAACTTGATGGCTCGTTATAGTCTCCGGTCCAAGAGGCTCTGACCACATCAAAATTACCGGTATTACGGCTATCAACGTAAGTTTTCCATTCTTGATTGACTAATTTGACCTCTACACCCAGTTTTTTCTTCCATTCTGAACTGACCGCAATTGCAATCCGCTGATTATTTTCTAAATTGTTATAAAGCAATGATATTTTCAGAGGGTGTTCAGGGCCATAACCCGCAGCTTTCAGTAGCTTTTTGGCCTGTTCATCCAGATCTTGTTGAGTCAATGTTTCTTGCCGGGTTTTCTCTGGCCGGAAGCCTGCTGTCACATCAGGAGTGAAATGCCAGGCCGGTTTTTCCCCTGTCCCCACTACTTTTTCGGCAATCAGCCTTTTATCTATTGTCATGGACAGTGCTTGCCTGACCCGAATATCATTTGTTGGTGCCCGCTGTGTATTAAAAGCATAGTAGTATGTCCCTAATTGATCCGGCGTAAAAACTTGTCCCGGAAGTTCACGCAGCAATTTCTGGTACATGTTTTTGGGGAAAGACTCTGTAATATCGAGATCACCTGCCAGATAACGTTTGGTTGCATGAGATTCTTGGCTGATGGGCATAAAAGTTACTTTTTTCAATACCGTGTTTTTATTATCCCAATAGTACGGATTTGGTGTCAGGACAATTTTTTCATTGACGACCCGTTCCGTTAACATAAACGCGCCATTACCAACCAAATGCCCTACCCGAATCCAGTTGCTGCCATATTTTTTGATAATCTGCTTATTGACCGGATAAAGACTAAAGTTGGCTGTCATACTGGGAAAATAAGGTACAGGCCGATCCAGAGTCACTTTTAGCGTATAAGGATTGATAGCTTCCACACCCAGCTTTTCCGGCGGCAATTTCCCATCAATAATTTCTTGTGCATGCTGAATGCCCGATAAGGCTGCAAACCAAGAAAAAGAAGAGGCATTGACGGGACTGACCAATCTCTGCCAGCTATACACAAAATCAGATGCCGTAATGCCGTCACCATTAGACCAGCGGGCATCCTTACGCAACGTAAATATCCATGTTTTGTTATCTGTCGTTTTCCACTCTGTGGCAACTCCCGCTATGGTCTGCCCATCCGCACCCTGATTAACTAATCCCTCGAATAGATCACGTAGTACTTGCGCCTCCGTCAAACCGAAAGACTTTATCGGGTCTAATGATGCAGGCTCATCTTTCAATTGACGCACTAATTCCTGATAAGGATCCAATTCAGTACCCACAGGAACATGAGCAGCAGAAACAGAAAAAGAAAGGGAGAGACCAGTCACCAACAATACAGAGGGAAGCAACGTAAAATTATGCATATTCTTTTGCCTTATGAGTCTAATAATTATCCTAAAATAAATTATGAAATATTGTTAATTAAAGGGAGGCAGAGTATTTCATAAATACTGCATCTATTTTTGTGGGCAAGATCGCACTATTCCTTTACACTGACGACGTAGTTTACTTTTAGAAGGATAAAACCATGACACAAACCGTCAAGTTTCAAGGTAGTGATATCATCGTCAACGGCGATTTCCCACAAGCAGGCCAAAAAGCAAAAGCATTCACACTGGTTGCTAAAGATCTTGCTGATGTAACATTGAGCCAGTACGCAGGTAAACGTAAAGTACTTAATATCTTCCCAAGCATTGATACAGGTGTTTGTGCGACTTCTGTCCGTAAATTCAATCAACTCACCAGCGAACTGAACAATACCATCGTACTGTGCATTTCAGCGGACTTGCCTTTCGCTCAGTCTCGTTTCTGCGGTTCTGAAGGTTTGTCTAATGTTGTGACTCTTTCCACACTTCGTGGTAGCGAATTTCACGAAAATTATGGTGTTGCAATAAATGAAGGCCCACTGGGTGGGTTGACTGCGCGGGCTGTTGTTGTTCTGGATGAGAATGACCAAGTTATTTACAGCCAATTGGTTGATGAGATCACCAATGAACCTGATTATGACAGCGCATTATCAGCGTTAAAATAATTTTTTATTATTGATAATGATATAGTTTTGTTTTTAAATACAGCAAACTAGTTATTTTATAACTGGTTTTATTTTTTAGCGGCGATGAACTCATTAATTATGAATTCATCGCCGCTAATTTTTTTAATTATAAAAAATCGTTTTTCTATTGAAAATAACTATAAAAACCAAATCCACCATCAAGTCATAAATCATACGTTTTATTAAAAAATATTTAAAAATCAAAATATTAAATTTTTAATGGCATATTTTGTAACTTTTCCACTAACTCTCACAATATTATTATTCCTCACAAAAAATAAAAAACCAGGTTGCAATAATGTTGCATTATAGTTTTATGTATGAAATATTACTATTGAATTAGTTTCGTTATTAAATTAGATTGCAAGTGATAATAACCCAAGAAACCATCATTCGGTCCCGTATATTCAAAGGCTCGTGCGGTAGCTTTTTTAAAAGGAGCTTTTAATGGAAAAATTCATTATTGTGCATTCCTCACTGGGTGAGAAAGCCTTACATGTTAAGTCATTAAAAGGAGAAGAAAAACTATCAACCATTTATAGTTTTGAAGTCGAGCTTTTTAGTGACAAAAAAGATCTCGATATTAAAGGGTTGCGAAACAAACCGATATCAATAGAAATAAAAGATCCAGCAAACACTTCAGCAAAATCACGATATCTAAGTGGGTTAGTCCGTGAAGCAATCATTTGTGACTATTACGACGGATATCTCTATCTGTATAAAGTGATCATCCAACCTGCTCTATTTACTCTAACACTGAATAAAGATTTTAAAATCTGGCAAAAAAAAACTGCTCCCGAAATCATTAAAGATGTTCTGGATAAATATAAAGTAAAATTTAAGAATGAACTGCAATCAAAATATAAATCACTCGAATATTGTACCCAATACAAAGAAACAGATTTCAACTTTATAAGCCGATTAATGGAGCGAGAAGGAATTTATTATTATTTTCAACATGGTAAGAATGAGCACACCCTTATATTATCAGATTCTCCTCAATCTCATTCAGATTTACCTGATTGTTCTTCTATCGAATATTATCCAAACCATCACCCACCAAGAAGCAAAGATAAACATTTTTTATATGACTGGACAATAAGTTATTCAACTACTCCTTTGAGCTATACCGTGGATGATTATAACTTTCTTAAGCCAAGCGCAAAATTAAAAGAGACACAACAAAACCCCGATTCTACTGTACCAAAAACAGAAATATTTGAATGGTCTTTGAATTATAACGAAAATTCACAAGGGAAATTCTATGCTAAGGTACTACAGCAATCCCATACTGCACAAAGTCAATATATAAAAGCGAAAAGTACCGAAATAGGCATAGCTCCGGGTTATACCTTTACGCTGGCTAAAGCATTACGGGATAAAGATAACGGGCAGTATCTTATTATCAGCGCAAACTATGAATTTCACGAAGAGACTTATTTTTCCCGCGTAGCTGAGAATTTTTCTCCGGCAGATTTCTCTGCAAAAAAAGGCAAAATAATCAGTACTCAATTTACAGCTATTCCAGCGAAAGTGAACTGGCGCGCACCTTACCTGACGCAGAGGCCACAAGTTGGCACTGAATGGGCGACTGTTGTAGGTCCCAGCGGAAAAACGATTTGGACAGATGAATACGGTCGGGTTAAGCTCAGATTCTTCTGGGATCGAAGCGATACAAAAGATGATAAAAGTTCCTGTTGGGTACGCGTAGCCAGCAACTGGGCCGGGACTAAGTTCGGTATGGTACAGATCCCCCGGGTCGGAGAAGAAGTCATCGTCAGCTTTTTTAATGGCGATCCTGACAATCCCCTCGTAATCGGACGTAATTTTAACAAAGAAAAAATGCCTCCTTGGGATTTACCAAAGGAAGCCACCAAAATAGGTATAATGTCACGTAGCCTGGAAGGCGGAAAAGATAACACCAGCTACTTGTTTATTGATGATGCCCAAGGCAAAGAGTCTTTTGAAATACATGCTGAGAAGGACATGTCAGTCTCTGTGGAGAATGACCAAACTTTAAAAATTGAGGGTAAACGTAATACAACAGTAGAAAAAGAAGAAACTGCTACTTTCAAAAATAAACAGAAAACCACCGTTACCAATGGAAAAGAAATAGAAGTCACAAGCGGTGGAATTAAATATACAATTACTGATGGATATGAAGCAGATATAACTGGTGATAAATCAGAAAAAATTAGCGCCTCTTATAAGTTAAATGTTGGAAGCGATTTAACTCAAAGTATCACCGGGAGTTATAAACTGGATGTCACCGCTGATAAAAGTGAAAAAATCACAGGAAATTACAACGTTCAAGCAAGCACTGTTAGTATAAAGTCTAACACTCAAGTAGATATTAAGGGTTCAGTACAAGTTAGTATAAAATCAGCACTTATCCAATTGGGTTGATTTTTTCTTTTTATCTGAATTTATTGTACTTATTATTCTAATAACCTATCACTACAACCATTTTATAAAAAATCCTTACTTACATATTTTAAGAATAGCCGATTTTATTCCAAAGATAATCAGATAAAAATAAACAAAATTCTTCCGTCTTTTCTCAAAATGATTGAATCGGGTCTCTCAATGAAAATAATTAAACCTCTGCGCTTAAGTATGCTTCATCGCCCTTATCGCTGGCTGCAAAAAAATTATCTTGGGGTATCTATCATGACTTTGACTGATATGAGTAGCTCCCCTCGTTTGCGACCAGAGCAGGAACTCTGGCAACTTGCAGAAACTGAGTTAAAAGCCTGCGATAGTGTTATTGACTTCGCGATGCCAAAATCTTATGCCGAATTTCTTGCCACAGGTTATGCCTATACTCACCATCAGGCAGACAAAACAACTTGTTCTGCACGTATTCAAATAGATCAATTGGATAAGACATTGATTGCTTTTGGTGATCGTCATTGGGTTGATGAAACACCATCCAAACCGCAAGAATTTGGGCAAATGAGATTGGACTGGAGCCGAGCCTTCGGGGGAGGAAATTATGATGAAAATCCTCACGGTATCGGTTTCACTCCAGAAATTGGGGAAGATGGTATAAAGATCCACCGATTACCCAATATTGAAGGTACCCATAGACAGTTATTATCGCCACGGGATACAACAAACCCTGCCAGTTTTGGTCCTCTGGATTTCACGTGTCCACGCCGTTTTACCCGCATAGGTAAAAAATATGATAAAGAGTGGCTAGAAAACGAATTTCCCGGATTTTCCCGCGATATAGACTGGCGGCTATTTAATGCAGCTCCCCGCGATCAATGGTGGGAGCAAGATGATGCGCTGCCAGAAAAAGCAATATGGCGTATCTGGAATATGCATCCTGAAAAACCCATACAAGAAGGAATGCTGCCATCATGGCAAGCGCGTTGTTTTATCAAAAGATTACGTGTTGAAGAAGAAATTTTCGAAGAAATAATAATGCGTAAGACGACAGTGTGGTTTTTCCCCCATCTGGAAAAAATGATCCTTATCTGGCACGGTTGCGCGCGTATTAATGAAGATGATGCCGCGGATGTCTTGCACATTCTCTCCGCAATAGAGTTGAACGATAAACCTCATCCTGAACATCATTATCTCCAAATACTCAGCCAGCGCACGGATAAAGAAAAAGGTGCATTATATGCTCTCCGGGAAAAAGATTTGATTCCTGAAGAGATCATTGCGCCGTGGTTGGATACTGAGCAACCCGAAAATAACCCTCCTTTGAAAGAGAACTGGAAAAACCGTGAAAAACGCCTGCGTGAGCAACAACGGGAGCGTATGGAAAAATACGGGAAAGACATCAATACACTGATCCCGTTGATGACGACAGAAACGGACCCCCCTTCTAATCCGAAACCGGATGAATTACCCGAATTTGTAAAAAAAATAGAACAAGATGCCGCTCAAAAATACACTAAAGCTGAACAACAAAGTAATGAAATCCGTTTACGGGCCCAAGAAAAAGGCATTGATGTTGAACAGACAGCGATGGAAAAGCAACCAACAGGCTCACAGAATTTTAATCAGATACGGGATATATTGTATCAGCGGCAACAACAAATGGGACTTAGCAATAATATTCTGACGCAGACTGAACAATCACTGTATAAAATGTATTTGGCTTCTATACAAACACAAAGCCCCGCTTTGCGTTTAGCAGGTGATATGTCACAAATTATCCGCAAGCAAGTCCAACGCATCATGCGCAAAGACGGTGATTTCCGTGGTATGGATTTTACGGGCGTCGATTTATCCGGCATGAATCTACGTGGGGCTAATTTCTCCCGTACTTTGCTGGAAAGTGCCTGCTTCAATAACAGTCAATTGGATAGCGCAGATTTCAGTGAAGCAATGCTGGCCAGAACTGAAATCTGCCATGCTTCTCTGCACGGCGCGAAGCTGGATAATGCCAACCTGATACAGGCCAAATGTGAGCAAAGCGATTTTTCCGCAGCAAGTTTCAAAGAAACACAATTGCAGGAAACATTGTTTGATCACTGCCGATTTAATAATGCAATTTTCACCGAACTATTTCTGCAAAAAACCTTTATTACGCACTGCCGCTTTCAGCATTCACAATGGCAAAATTGCATTTTTCTGGAAATGGCTCTGCCTTCATTGAAATTCAACTACGCAAGTTTAAATAAAATTTCTTTTATAAAATGTCAGTTGGAGAACGCTATTTTTGATCACGCTACACTTGATAGTTGTTCATGGACAGAAACAAAAGCAGAAGCAATTAGTTTTCGATCAGCAAAGCTGATCACCTGCTCGTTTAATATGGAAAGTGATCTTAATCAAGCTGATTTCAGTAACTCGATATTAACAGAATGTAATTTGCGCCAAATGACTCTGATTCAATCAACTTTTCATTCTGCTACATTAAATAATAGCGATTTAAGTGAAGCAAACTGCCAATTGGCCAATATGCAATATATCAATACAACAAAAAGCGTATTCATCAGAACGGATTTTCGGAAAGCCCAGTTGAATAATGCCAACCTGATTGGTGCCTTTATGCAGAAATGCACTCTTAATGGTGCTGATTTACGAGAGGCTAATCTGTTCCGTGCTGATATATCTCAATCTATCATTGATGATTCAACGTTGATTGACCATGCCTATACATTGCGTGTAAAAACTTTGCCCAAGCGTAATCAGGAAATCATATGAGAACACTGACGGCTGATGAACTGATGATTAAAATCAGGCAGGGAGACATTATTGAGAAAGTTAATTTACAGGGAATTTCACTGGTTGGGAAAAATTTATCAGGAGGAATATTCAAGGCGGTAGATTTTTCAGAAACCGATTTATCTCATTCTGTTCTCAAGGAATCGTCCTTTACTGAATGTCTGCTCGAAGAAGCCATCTTTAATTCAGTCGTATGTAGTCACACTTCATTTGAACAATGCAATATGATACGCACCAAATTTAATGAAGGAACACTGAATGATGTTATGTTTACTCAATGTGCTTTAAAAAAAGCACTTTTTAAAGCAACAAAACAAAATAGTTGTCAATATTCATCTTGTGACCTGCAATGTGCTGATTTGAATGGTAACGAACTTGATCGATTAACCTTTATTAATTCTTCATTAGATCACATGAGACTGCATAATAATCGTTTTTTCCTGGTGACTTTTTTCCGGCAAGATTTGAGTAAAACAAATTTTTATATCAGTGAATTCATTAAAACGGTTTTTTTCGAATGCAACCAACGTGGTCAAAATTATCAAGAGCAGCAATTTCAGGAATGCCAATTCCTGAATAATCAGCTTGAAGCTGCAAATTTCAATGGAGCAAAGCTGACTAATTGCAATTTCAAGGGTTCTGGATTACAAAACGCCCAATTATCGAATGTCAATGCAACTCAGGCATTATTTATCGAGGCTGATTTAACCCGCGCATGCTGCCGTAATAGTTTATTTAATCAGGCTATCTTTGTCGGGGCTTGTCTTGAACAGACTGACTTTCGGCAAAGCCAGTTACAACAGGCCATCATACATAAAGCCCGTGCAATCAGTACACAATTTTCTGGTTGCGACATGAGCTATGCCGACCTCTCCTATGCCAATGTCAACAACAGTGATTTTCGCGATGCACAATTCATGAGAACTCTTTTTCATCGGACTCAACAGGTTGAAGCATTATTTTCTGATCGTCAGGGTATATTGGAAAATGATCCTGAGCTATTTGCGGCTGAAGAATGGAATATACAACAACACCAACATAAGACTTAATTCGGAGAATCGATATGACGAAGTCTTCTTATGCTCTTTCTTCATATACTCTTGCCACGGAACCACTACAACAGATTGCAGGCCAAGTGATAAATATCCTTCAGGACGGCAGTTTAATGGTTGAAAGCAAAAACCGTGGTTGGCACTGCCGACGAGCTGTTAGCTGCCTATTAACGCCAGCGATGGGAGACACTGTGTTGATTATAAAGACTGATGAACAACTCTGGGTACTGGCTATATTGGAGCGGGCAAAACAACAAAATGCAGCAGAGATCAATATTCCGGGTGATTTATCCATTACAGCACAAGGAAATTTGGATCTGAACAGTAATGGGCTGAATATCACCGCTGACAATGGGAACTGCCACGTCAATGAAATGCAATATAGCGGTCAATCCTTATCCGCCTGGGTCTCCATGACAAGGATCGTAGGCAATCAATTTGAATCTGTTTGGCAAACCATAACCCAATTAAGCAACCGCCTGTTCCGTCATACAAGGCAAACAGAACAAGTTCAGGCAGGGCAATTAGATGTGCAGGCTGAAAACTATGTACGCCTGCATGCTCAAAACACGGTGATTTCCGCCAAAGCAATCACCAAAATCGATGCCGAGCAGATCCACATTGGCTAGAGTTTTATCTCAATTAAGAAGGCAATGTTATGTATGCTAATACTCAAGGCGGTGGCACAGATATGGCCACACCAGATATCTGCCTGACCCCGGCTCCTCCCGGTGCGCCAGTGCCTGTCACGTATGTGAATACCGCACAGGGCACGAGTGGTATCAGTCCCAGTACGTCCACGATACTTTTTATGGGCAGCCCGGCACATAACATAGGAACAACTATTGTTATGACAAACGGAGATAACGCCGGTGTCAATCTTGGTGTCACTTCAGGAACAGTGATGGGTCCATCACGCCATACGGTTGGTGCTAATAGTGTTCTTATTAAAGGCTCACCAGCAACCAGAGTATCAAGTTCTACAATGCAGAATTCAACCAATGCTGTCGGGTCACGCACAGCCCCCAGTCAAACCAAAGTCGATATTTTGGGGGCCTGAACTCACTTTGTTATATTCTCCAAGAACGCAATGGATAAGGATAGTATTACTGTTTTTTACTTTAATAACATTCTCCTTAATAACATTGACAGGATGTTCTTCGTCACCAAAACAGGAAGTATTGCCGTCCTATAAATTAATTTTCGAAGCTAAAAATAAAGTAAATGATTCAGCTCCTTTGAAAATACGCGTTTTTCTATTGAAATCAAAAATAGAATTTATGTCTGCTGATTTTTTTTCCCTACAGAGTAATGCTCAAACTATTCTGGGCGATAAGCTGCTCAATAACGACCAATTTTTTTTCCTCCCTTTCCAGCATAAGTATTTTTTGTTGGAAAAAAATATGCCGGGAGCCGGTTATATCGGCCTTTTTGCTGAATATAAACAGTTGAACGGGAAAAAATGGCGCATCTCATTTCCGGTTCCCGTGCCTGAACAACCCTCTTTTTACGAATTTTGGGCCTCATCGCCAGATGAATTGAGTATATGTATTCAAGTCACATCGAATGGCTTAAATGCCATCAATAATAAATGCAACTAGCGTTAGATAACAAAGAAGGAAAAGAGGGAACTGCATGAAAAGATCAGAAAAAGTTATCTGGACAGAAGGCATGTTTTTACGTCCCCATCATTTTCAACAAGCTGAAAACTATCTGGAAGCTTATACTCGTGATTGGGGAATGGCTCAGACTCCGTATTATTGGGGCTTCTTGACGCTCGAGTTAGAGCAATCATTCCTTGAGCAAGGTAAAGTCATGGTTTCCTCAGCTAGCGGAATTTTTCCCGATGGAACACCCTTTAGTTTTACTGGAACATCTGCTCCGGCACCGTTACAGGTTGCTGAAAACCAAACAGGAGAAAATGTCGTATTAGCGTTGCCAGTCTTCCGGGGAGGAAGAGAAGAAATCATTTCTAGTGAGCAAAAAGATTCCTTAGCACGTTTTGTCAGTATTGAATCGGAAGTCAATGATTTTAATGCCATGTCAGTCGGAAGTGCTACAGTGCAATTTGGGCGGATGAGACTGCGGTTGATGCTGGAGTCTGAGCTGACACCAGAGTGGACTTCACTGAATGTTATCCATATTGTGAATAAAACTCAGAACAATGAATTACATCTTGATCCACAATTTATTCCTCCCCTGCTCAATTGTCATTCGCATCAGAAAATTATTGGTTTTATTGCTGATTTACAAGGTTTGCTGGAACAGCGCCGCAAGATGATAAACCATCATCTATTACAGCCCGGACAGCGCAACGATTCGGAAGTCATGGATTTTCTTTTATTGGCACTGCTTAACCGATATAGCGGCCAGATAAATCATATACAAAACGTACGATTGCTGCATCCAGAACGATTGTTCAGTGAATGGCTGCAATTTTCCGCTGAACTGGCAAGTTTTTCTCAAATGCGAGTACCAGAAGAAAATCTCCCTGTTTATGATCATGACAATTTAACGGTCTGTTTTAATCTTCTCATGCTCCAACTGCGTCAGGGGTTATCAATCATTCTGGAAAAAAATACGGTTTTATTGCCCCTGACCGAATACTCTCATGGTCTGAACGTTGCCACTATACCAGACGCCGATATACTGAATACATTCAGCTTTGTACTGGCTGTCTATGCCGATGTTCCCAACGAAACACTGGTTAATCGTTTTCCGACACAGATGAAAATCGCCCCCGTCGGCCGCATACGTGAATTGGTTCAGTTACAATTACCCGGTATTTCAATACGTGCAATGCCATCCGTTCCCAGACAAATTCCCTGGCATTCAGGTTATTTATACTTTGAATTAGAAAAAGATGGCGAGATATGGAATCAAATGGAGAAATCCTCTGGCTTTGCATTACATTTGGCAGGTGATTTTCCCGGTCTTCACATGGAGTTTTGGGCTATTCGCAATCAGCCCAAATAGAGGCAGTGGTACATATGATATATACAAAAAACACAAAGAAGAATGCAGTGCTTTCCAGTAATGTTCATGATAATCCATTAGTTACAGCTGCTAATCCTCTGTTAAACAGTATCCCTCAAATCCGCCATTCTACAACTCATCCAAACCCTGCGGATTTACGCCAGAAATTGATCGACGAAATTCGGAATTTTGAAGTGAAATGCCAGTATGCTGAACTTCCTTATGAAGTTATCATCGGTGCACGATATTGCTTATGTACCGCATTGGATGAAGCCGCCGCACTGACCCCTTGGGGAATTCGCAGTGTCTGGCCGGGCAGTGGGTTACTGGTGACGTTTCATAATGAAACGTGGGGCGGTGAAAAATTTTTCCAATTGTTAGCCACGCTGTCACAAAAACCCAAAGAAAATCTGTTTTTGTTGGAACTCATTAACTTTTGCCTCCAGCTTGGATTTGAAGGGCGCTACCGTGTCATGGATAACGGGCGTTCACAGCTAGAAACCGTCAAGCAACGCCTGTTTCAGTTACTCCATTCAGAGCGTGGTAACTGTGCACCAGAATTATCTCCGACGTTACAGAGTATCACAGCACCGAACAAATTCAGGAAACACTCTCTGCCTATATGGGCTTATATAGCAGTTATGGGTTTTCTTATATCTATCCTATATATTGGACTAAATTGGCAATTAGGCGATATAAGCAGTTCAATATTAACAACTATCTATCAAACTAATTTACCTAATGTATCAGTTGATGATCGCATTTCTCCTTCTATATCACCCACTTTGAATCTGCAATATAGGCTGAGAAACGAAAGTAATGCAGGATTGCTCACTGTGACAGATCTCGCTGACCGGAGTACCGTGATTTTGAACGGTGATGGTCTGTTCAATATGGGTTCCACTCAAATTAAAAACCACTATCTGGATGTTATCAAGCATATTGCTGAGGCAATGAATAATTTCAAGGGGGAAATCTTAGTTATTGGTTATACCGATAGTTTTCCTATTCACAGCGTTAGCTTTCCATCTAATTACGCATTATCACTGTCCAGAGCCAAATCAGTAAAAAGAGAACTCCAGAAATATCTGGATCAACCAAAACGGATCCGAACAGAAGGAAGGGGAGACAGTAGCCCTTTAGTACCAAACAATACGCCAAATAATCGAGCTAAAAACAGACGAGTAGAAATCACACTGTTAGTTTCTCCTATAAATCAGTCGGAGTGAGAAAACTAAAATATGCTAAACGCCATTATTTCTATCATTGCTAGTCGGTTAATGTGGAGTTTTATCGGAATAGCCGCTATTTCCTCCATTATCTGGTTTATAGGCCCAATCACCTCTATTGGCAATACAATACCTTTTGAATCAACAACAGTACGAATCATTAGCATTATTTCATTATTCTTTATCTGGGTTTTAATTCAGTTAATCCCTCGCTTATATCAGGCATGGTTGAATAAAAAACTATCCGATAAATTGAGTAAGAACAATGATGAAAAAAAACACTCTGACAGCAAACAAACCCCAAATGAGCAATATGCAACATTATCAGAACGATTTTCTGATGCCGCACGATTGTTGAAAAATGCATACTTCTATAGTCTGAATATCAAATATAAACCAAGTTGGCGGTGCTTTCTTAATCGTCAATATTTATATCAATTACCTTGGTATGTCGTTATTGGTGCTCCCCAATCAGGGAAAACGACTATTCTGGAAAATTCTGACTTGCATTTTCCATTGTCAGATCATTTTGAAAAATCAGCGCGCTATAATCTGAGAGGAGAAAGTAATAGCTGTAATTGGTGGTTCACCAATGAAGCCGTTATACTCGATACTCATGGGCGATATACCATACAGCACGAACAAGACGCCAGTGAATGGAAATGTTTTATCAATCTGTTGAAAAAATATCGAACACGCCAACCACTCAATGGCGTCATTATGACCATCAGCGTGGCAGATTTACTCAATTCATCAAAGGAAGAACGTGATAAACAAGCTTATACGCTGCGCAGACGTTTATCAGAATTACATAAACGATTAAAAATTCAATTTCCAATTTACGTCATCATTACTAAAACCGATTTATTGAAAGGTTTTAGTGCTTATTTCTCCCATCTTAATAAAGCACAACACGAACAAATTTGGGGTTTTAACTTTCCATGGAATAAAATTGACTGGAGCCTAAACGAATATTTTGAACAACAATATGATTTATTACAAAACCGATTAAAGGCGGAATTACCCAATATATTATTGCACCAGAATGCTCCCCGACATTGCGCTGAAAGTTATCTGTTTCCTCAGGAATTTGTCGTATTGCGTCCATTGATTGCACAGTATCTTGAAATCACATTCGCTAAATCAGGATTTGAGATACCTTATTTCCCTCGCGGGCTTTACTTCAGTAGTGGGACACAGAAAGGTGTGCCATTTGATTGTGTAATGGAAAAATTTAACCACAGTTTCCAATTACCGACTGATAATGACAGTGACTCTCTGTCTTGGAAAAATAAAAACAATGAAAATTTTCCTGCTCAACCTCCCCTTTATCAGGTTTATTTTCTGAAAAATTTACTGGTGAGTATCTTTAAAGAAGCCGGACTTGCCAGTTATAACCGTTGGTGGATATATCGTAACCGACTGCTGAGTGGACTAAGCTATATTGTTCTGGCTGCGATTTTAGGTTTCGTTATTACTTTGTTTCTTGCCAGCTATAGCAACAACAAACATTACTTGATGGAGATACAGGCCAAAATTCCCTCAATTATGAACCAAAGTGCTAAGTTAATAAAAAGTGCTAAGCTGACAAAAAGCAGTAGTGATGTCGATATTTATGCTTTACTACCTATTTTGAATAATCTGGAAAATTTGGCAGCCAGCAAGCATTTTTCTCTTGATGATCCCCCTCTATCCTATCGAATGGGATTATATTGTGGTGAACAAGTCAATGACGCAAGTTGGTCATTATACAAAAAATCGCTACAAATATTAATATTACCGAAAATAGTAAAATTAATAACCTTACAACTAAATCAAGGTAACGGTAATAATACTGATAACACTTATATTCTCGACAATTATAATACATTGAAAGCTTATCAAATGTTATATCAGCCCAGGCATTATGACGGTAAATTCTTACATAATTGGGTAATGCAATATTTGCAAACACATTTACCATCAGGCATTTCCCAAGAACAATTACGTGAAATTAATGAGCATCTAAAATATTTACTGGACAACCAAGTTGTTACTTCACCCTTTGTTCGTGATGAGCAATTAGTGGTAAAAAAACAAGCTCAATTCAACAATATTCCACCAGCACAGTTCATCTATACTCATTTAAAAAATAACTTACTGAACAATCGGAATTTTCCCTCTGTAAATCTAGTTACACTAGCTGGCTCTGAGGCTGAATTAACTTTTTCACGTATTAGTGGTGTATCGATAACCCATGGTATACCCGGAGTTTTTACTCCTGCTGGTTATCAAGCAGGTGTTGGTAAAGAGCTGAATACTCTTATTGATACCTTTTACGATCAGGATAATTGGGTACTTGATATTTATGAACGAAAGCAGTCAGCTAAAGCTATCTCTCTTTTAGTACGATTACTTTATATCAGAGATTATATTTATCAGTGGGATACTTTTCTGTCCGATATTCAACTGAATGATATCGACAGTCTGGAACAGCGTGCCAACATGGCACACTTACTTTCTTCTAATCGTTCTCCCATGCGCAATCTGCTAATCAATATCAGCAAAAATGTCACCCTGGATGAAGGAATAACCAGTAATAAGACCAAGCAAATCAGCGGTAGTATATTAAGCAGTAGGCCCGGTTTACTGGCAAAAAACGGTTCATTGACAAAATTAGCACCCAAAGAACTTTTACCTGATAAAGAACTTCTACCTGATAAAGAACTTCTACCCGATAATAATCAGCCTACGCCAGAACAAACACTGAAAGAGCACTTTGCTCCAATCATTGATCTGGCTAAAAGCCCTGATGGAAAAAATAAACAAATTCCTTTTGATGAAGTGCTAACAAAAATCGATGAATTAAATAAATACCTAAATTCAGTGCAAGATGCTGTCAATATGGGTATGCCTATTCCGCCAGATAAAATCATCACACTACTGCAAAAGTCGTCTGAAAGCCTGCCTGTCCCTTTTAAAAACATGATTCACGCATTGGCAATAGGTGCCAGCAAAGATACTCAGGTCAGTGATATAAAGCAGTTAAGCAAACACCTTGCTGCTGAAGTTAGCAGTTTTTGCCATCAAGCTATTGCCAACCGCTACCCACTGACACAAGGTGCACGTAATGAGGTAAAGCCTGATGACATGGCTCGGATGTTCGCTCCCGCAACCGGTATCATGGACAGTTTTTTCCTAAAAAATCTTGCCGGGAAAGTCGATACCACCCAACCCCAATGGCACTTTATATTGGGTGCAAATGGAAAAGCATTACCGAACAGTAAAAATCTGCTAGAGCCATTTAAACAGGCTCAGATTATTCGTGATACCTTTTTTACCAACGGGCAACTCTCACCTTCATTCCATGTTCTTGTCCGCACAATTGATATGGATAACAACATATTGAGTATGATACTGGATGTTGATGGCCAACAATTGCAATATAGCCACGGCCCTCCCGTTTCACGCTTACTCAACTGGCCCGGTCCCAACGGAACAAATCAGGTTCATATTCAATTAAATTTAGCAGATGGCACAACTGCTAATCTAACCAACTCTACCAGCCCATGGGCACTGAACCATTTTCTGGATCAAGCAAAACGCACCAAGCAGAACCCAAATTCCAGCGATAATGTGAGTTTCCGAGCAACATTCAGTATTAGTGGTCATCATGTTTCATTGGAATTTACGCCAAACAGCATTTTCAGCCCGTTTCAGCTACCCGATTTCACCTGCCCCAAACTATAAAGATTGGTCACGTATTTAATCATCAAAATGAGCAGAAAATTATCATGAACATTGATGCCTTACTCAAGCCAATCAGTGAAGAGTCTCCTTGCGGAGAAGAATTGGAATACGATATCGAATTTATGGAATTAGAAAACTCCTTAATTGGAAAAGTAGAACAGCAGTTTGGTGATATCACTATTCCAGCGGAACCTCCCAACTGGTTACAGGTGGAAAAACAAGCCATTGAACTGTTAACTCGTACCAAAGATCTTCGTGTCATCATTCCATTAACACAATCATGGTTAGAAATGCGGGGATTATGTGGTTACGCAGATGGCTTAAATTTACTCAAGCAAACGTTAGAACGTTATTGGGATGAAGTTTGGCCGAAATTAGAGTTTGAAGGAGAATATGACCCTTTATTTCGCCTTAATATATTGTCCGTAATTGAAGATAACTCTCCCCTCACATTGCAGGCACAGCATTGCATTCTGTTGAAAAATAAGAATACTTCGGAAGAGTTATCTTTACAGGAAGTTTACTCATTACTGAATGGTTCAATAACCCAAATCAGTGGTTATACTGGCGGGCGTCCTCGATTATTGGAACAATTGAAGCAATATACCAATAGTCCTGAGATGATGGCAATAATGAATATTCATGATCACCTTATTGCAATACTCAATATTATTAGCCAAAAAATGTCAGAAAACAGTATTCCTGAAATATCACGATTTTTAAAAAATCTGGAGCAGGTGATTGAATGTTGCCCTTCATCTCAGTCAGAAATTAGCATTGATGAACAGTCTATCGATCCCAATTCAGTTAAGCCAATATCAGGCCTGGAGCAAAAAGATCTCCCATCCTCAGGATATCCAAAAAATGAAACGCCTATTAACGGGTATAACATTGAAGCCAGAAGCCGTGATGATGCACGTATGTTGTTAGAAAAAGCCAAAAACTATTTTCTGGTGCATGAACCAAGCCATCCAGCTCCAATCATGATTGATCGTATTCAACGTCTCATTGATCGTGGCTTTATTGATATTGTTTATGACCTTGCCCCAAATGGATTAAATCAACTCGAAGTCATTTTTGGGCGCTCGGATAATTCAAATCATCCAAATGAACAGGATGATTCAAATGATTCAAATGATTCAAATGATTCAAATGATTCAAATTTTTATTAATCGTTATTTACCCTAACCTCCAACCTTAATTAGCAATTAGCTGTTTATTTTTTATTAATCTAATTCGCCAAATAATGGAGAAGCTATCATGAAATCAAGTGGACAAAAATTTATTGCTCGAAATAGACCTCCTCGTATACAGATTGAATATGATGTTGAACTTTATGGTTCAGAGCAGAGAATTCAGTTGCCATTCGTTATGGGAGTGATGGCCGATTTGGCAGGTAAACCCGTAGAAGATTTGCCCGAAGTAGGCGAACGCAATTTTATGGAAATTGATGTTGACAACTTTGATGAACATATGAAATCAATAAAGCCACGCGTGGCTTTTCAAGTAGATAATACGTTGACAGGTGATGGAAAACTCAATGTTGAGATGACATTTGAACAAATGGACGATTTTCAGCCTGATGCCATTGCCCGAAAAGTGGAACCATTGGCTAACCTACTGAAAGCACGAACTCAATTGACAAATTTGTTATCCTATATGGATGGTAAAAATGGTGCAGAATTGTTGATCGCTGAGATCCTGCAAAATCCTGCCCTGCTTAAATCATTGTCTGAAGCACCACATCCTACAGAAAGTTCTACTGAAATAGAAAATACTACTAAAGAAGGAACAGAGAAGAAGGAATAATCAATGAACACAAGCGAACACGACGCAGAACGCCAGCAAGAACAGATGCCCAAAGAGTATACTCCTGATGAACTGAGTGCACTGCTGAACAAAGAATTTCGTCCACAAAACGAGTGGACCCGCAACGCTGTCGAAAATGCCGTAGCCACGCTGGCACAGCAAGCATTGGAAAACACAATTACAACTTCCGATGACACTTATAGCACGATTCAGTCCTTGATTGCTGAAATCGATAGAAAATTGTCACAACAGATCAATCATATTTTACACCATGATGAATTTCAGTCACTGGAAGGAGCCTGGCGTGGCCTGCACTATCTGTGTAACAACACAGAAACTGATGAAATGCTGAAAATCAAGCTAATGTGCCTTTCTAAAAAAGAGTTGAGCAGTACCCTAAAACGTTTCAAAGGTGTCAGTTGGGATCAAAGTCCTATTTTTAAAAAAATTTACGAGGCGGAGTATGGTCAGCTTGGCGGAGAACCTTATGGTTGTTTGATTGGTGATTATTATTTCGATCATACGGCTCCCGATATTGAAGTTTTACGTGAAATGTCACAAATTAGCGCCTCGGCACATTGTCCATTTATTACAGGCGCTGCGCCAAGTGTTCTGCAATTGAGATCCTGGCAAGAGTTGTCTAATCCCCGGGATCTGACCAAAGTTTTCCAAAATACTGAATATGCCCCTTGGCGTAGTTTACGCTCATCAGAAGATGTCCGTTATCTGGGATTGGCGTTACCGCGCTTTCTCTCTCGTCTACCTTATGGCAACAAAACCAACCCTGTAGATAATTTCAATTTTGAAGAGGATACCGAAGGCCCGACCCACAGTAACTATACTTGGGCCAATTCTGCTTATGCCATGGCCGTTAATATCAACCGTTCATATAAAATGTATGGTTGGTGTACTGCTATCCGAGGAGTACAAACTGGTGGAAGCGTGGAAAATCTGCCCTGTTATACTTTCCCATCCGATGATGGTGGAGTGGATATGAAATGCCCCACAGAAATTGCGATTAGCGACCGCCGCGAAGCTGAATTAGCAAAAAATGGATTTATTCCATTATTACATCGTAAAAATACAAATATGGCCGCATTTATTGGTGCACAATCACTTCAGAAACCGGCTGAATATTACGATCCGGATGCCACCGCCAATGCTAATCTTGCAGCCCGTTTACCCTACTTATTTGCTTGTTGTCGTTTTGCCCATTATTTGAAATGTATTGCGCGCGATAAAATTGGATCATTCCAAAAACGTGAAGATATGGAACGCTGGCTTAATAATTGGATTATAAATTACGTCGACGGTGATCCAATAAACTCGTCAACAACGACTAAAGCAGAAAAACCATTAGCAGCGGCAGAAATTCATATAGAAGAAATCGAAAGTAATCCAGGACATTATCATGCTAAATTTTTCCTGCTCCCCCACTATCAATTAGAAGGTTTGACTGTTTCGCTGCGGCTGGTATCTAAACTTCCTTCACTCAAAAAAGATTAACTCAATATTAAATACTGTTTTCCTTATTAATACATTTAAATTATTAACATTTAAATGCCTATATATCTCTACACAAAATTTCAATACAAATTTATTAAATTCCATCAGTTTATTTAATTTTATTAAGGTAAAAGAATATGTCTAGTACAGGTATTGATTCATTCATTAGTTTTACTGACATCCAAGGTGAAGCTACAGCCACTTCATATGAAAATCAGACAGCCGTCAGATCATTTTCACTTGAACTGAGTAACCGTGTTAATTATGAACCTCAAGTTAGCGGATTAGGCGGCGGTATAGTACAAGTTTCGGGTCTGTCCTTAGAAATTCTATTCGATAAATCTGCTATCTCCCTGCGAAAATTTATCGTAAAAGGACAGCATATTGATAAGAGTACACTTATTGTGCTTCGCCAAGGAGGCGAACGAGCAGCTTGGTATACATTAACTATGACAAAGGTTTTTGTTGCACAATCCCAACTGACATTCGGGGGTGGTTATTTTTATTCCGCTCTCTCCCTTGTCTTTAACTCATATAAAGAAGAATACTCCAGCCAAGCAGGAGATGGTAAATCAAGCCCTGCCGTCAAATACGGATGGGATGCTACAACAGGCAAAGTAACCTAAATAACTCCTAATCGAATAACCTCACTGAATTCCAGAGGGGTTATTCCACCAACAATAGGTATCCATAACTATGCGATTCACCATTGTTAAAAATATCGGGACAAATCAGCCTCCACAACTCAGTTATGATTTTATTCCTCCTGGTGGCACTATCGGTTGCAGCACAGACAATAACTGGGTTCTACCTGATGAAAAGCAGACCATAGCCCATTTGCAGGCCATTGTATCTGTTTCTGCTGACGGCAATTGCCATATTACCAATCGCGGTACTGCTTCAGAGGTTTTACTGAATACAATGCCTATGGCACCAGACCGTCAGATTGAAGTCCGAGATGGTGATATAATAGGCATTGGCGATTACCAAATCCAGGTTGTGAATATCAAACAAAGTGTACCACCATTGGCTATAACCCGCACACTCAATCCAACTCAACCATCGTCCAATCAACCAGAAAATATCCCTAATGCAGTTTGGGAGGGGCTGGAAAATATCTTCACAACACCCGATGAAAGATCAGCACAAAGTCCCCTGCAAAATCGTCAAGAATTAAATGACAATAACCCGCTAATAAAACCCCAACAGCATCAGGAGCGCAATCCCATTGATCCACTCGAACAAATGGAAACTAAGATAAACCTTGATACTTTACAATCACGCGCTACAGATCCCGTCACAATGTTTACGCCAGACAATAACTTTCAACAAGGAAATATTCTGAGCGATAGCACTCCCAGTGCATTATTAGAACAAAATTATCCATATGAAAACGGAAGAGATAAGCAAGAAATTGACCCCCTGAAGCTGTTTTCAAATAATGATTTTTCCGATAAACATACTCAGGATATTAAAATTAAAATTAATGATCCCCTGAGTCAGCTAATGGACAAAGCAGAACCAATAACACCCCAGAACAATATGACTGGTTATAATTCAACGGATTATGAATCAAAAGAAACTCCCAATCAGGATAATTCATTGTATTCTGTACCACCCTCTTCTTCGTCCTTGCCTCCGCTCTTCGCAACAGAAGAAACAACCAGAAGTACGACAGACCCAATTAATCACCAAGATGGTGTCAGTTATTTACCTTCTTATCATAGTAATGGTGATCCACGGCGCCTTGATATTGACCCAATGACACATACGACCTCCTCTCCTCACGCTCAAACAGAAGGCATTAAATTAGAAGGTAAATTACTGACAGCCTTATTAGACGGTATGGGACTCAGCCATATCCAAAAACCAGAATTTGATGAACATGTTATGTATAAATTGGGAAAATTACTCAGTCAATTATCCCAAGGAATTATGGCTCTAAACGCTTCACGTATTCTGCTGAGACACAAAGTTAATGCGGATGTGCCCCAAATTATGGCAGATGCCAATAATCCTTTTAAACTCCTGCCTTCTGGTCAAGCGGTACTGATTCAAATAATTAGTGATTATATGCCGGGTTTTATGCCACCAGAACAGGCTACGCGGGATATTTTAATAGAATTGCAAGCGCATCAATTAGGTATGATTGCAGGATTACGCACCATCAAGGCAAATATTTTGCAACCATTAGAGCCTTCTGTTCTTGAACAAAAAGCACGTGACGAAAGTGGGCTTCCCCGCTTGTCATTATCATCAACCTATAAAGCCGCTTTATGGGATTACTTTATCCAACATTATCAAAAAACAGTCGATGAACTCGAACAAAGTGATTCCTTATTTGATGAAAATTTCCGGCAAACTTATGAAGAAGAAATCAATCGATATAAGGACTCTAAAAATAAAACAGAGAAATAAAAAAGTATAATCCAATCTTGTCATTTTTTATTTTTAAACAACATTATCTTTCATCACAATTGTTATGGATAAACAATGAATGACAACATAACTTTACTGAATGGCGGTTATCGTTCACGCAGGCCACCAGCACGTATAACAACACAAGACAGAATGCAGCCTTCTTTACTTGACAAACTCACAGATAAAGAACCTGATAAGAAAAGAGAAATATCCAGCAATTATCTATTATCAAACAATGCAGTGCGAAAAAATATTTTACGAGATCTAGAGTGGTTACTTAACAGTTTAAATAAAGAACCTGATAATAAAATGCTCTTTTTTCCAGAAATATGTCATTCCGTTTATAACTTTGGCCTGACACCTTTAGCAGGCAGGAATATGTCTGAAATTGAGTGGAATGATATCCAAGAGAAAATCATTAAGGCCATTCATACCTTTGAACCCCGTATTATTCCCGATGAACTTCAAGTGAATTGTATTTCTGATAAAGTATCAATATCGCTATACAATATATTATCCATCGAAATAAAAGGTTTTTTATGGTGTGTTCCCTGGCCTATTGAATTCCTGTTCCTTAGTGATATCGATCTAGAAAATAGTCATTTCAACATAAAAGATGCCGGATAAAAAGTGAAGGATATTATGGATAATAAACTACTAGAATATTATAACCGTGAGCTGGTGTATTTGCGGGAAATGGGCAAAGAGTTTGCTGAGCGCTATCCCAAGATTGCCAGCCGTCTGGGTATGCATGGCATAGATGTTGCTGATCCTTATGTTGAACGCCTGATGGAAGGCTTTGCTTTCCTTACGTCCCGCATTCAATTAAAAATGGATTCAGAGTTTCAACATTTTTCTCAGCACTTACTGGAAATGCTGTATCCCAATTATCTCTCTCCCACACCTTCAATGGCAATTGCCGAACTCCGACCTGATATGACTAAAGGAGATATCAGCCACGGATTTTTAGTGCCACGTGGTACTATTATGTTCTGCCAAACACTAAAGAAAGAAGGTATTGATTTTCAATATTCCACCACTCAAGATGTGATTTTACAACCCCTGAAACTACAAAAAGTCGAGCTTGGCAAAATCCCTGCCAATATTCCTCTTGTGGGTTTAAATCTTCATCAATATGGCGCTGTCAGGGCATTGCGCATTCGCCTTACCTGCAACGGAAAGTTTTTCCTCAATGAATTAAACCTAAATAAATTGACATTCTTTCTTTCAGGCCCAGATCTTCAATCCCTGAAATTACTGGAATTGATGATGGAGCATTCTGTTGGCATGGTATGCCAAACTTTGGGAAAAAATCCGCAATATCAAGTATTACCTGATCTTTCACCCTATCATGAAGGGTTTAAAGACGATCAGGCGGTGCTGCCAAATGATTCCCGCAATTTTAGTGGTTTTCGTCAACTCCAAGAATATTTTGCCTTTCCATCTCGTTTCCGGTTTTTCAGTATTAGCGGTATGCAATCCCTGTTGGAGAAAACTGAAAAAGATAATGAATTTGAACTGATTTTACTTTTGGATAAAATTGACAGTAACTTAGAAAATTTGGTCGATGCCTCCTATCTGGCATTGAACTGTACCCCCGTGATTAATTTGTTTCCAGCACGAACTGAACGTGTCTCTATTGATGAAAGTTCAACCGAATATCATCTTGTCGTGGATAATATCCAACCCCTGAATTATGAAATTTTTTCTGTGCAATGCCTGCATGGTATTGATGCACAAAACAAAGAAGAGTATGTATTTCGTCCATTTTGGTCAACAAATAGTGACGATAAGGGAAATTATGGTGCTTATTTCTCCCTGCGTCGTGATCCCCGTATTTCATCTGAACATGCTCATCACTATGGAACCCGTACCAGTTATATTGGAACAGAAGTATTCATCACGATTGTCGATGAAAATAACTCTCCATGGCCTAATGCATTAAAGTATCTGAGTGCTGATGTCATGTGCACTAACCGCGATCTTCCTGTGATGTTGCGACAACAGGATATCAACCATTTTGCTATGTTGGACTCCATTCCTATCAATCAAATTGTATTCCTTAAAAAGCCAACCATTCCACATCCTTCTCTGGCACAAGGTCCGGTTTCATGGACGCTAATTAGCCTACTTCAAATTAACTATATGAACTTGATGGATAAAAATTCAAAAGAAGGAATCAAGTCCCTACGGCAGTTATTAAGTCTCTATTCCGATCTTTCTGACCCCGCAGTAGTACGCCAAATCAATGGAATACGCCACTGTTTATTAAAGGAAGTCTATCGCAGGGCACCCGCGCCTGGCCCAATCACCTTTGCTCGTGGCATCAGTATTAATCTGGAAGTGGATGAGCAAGAGTTTGCAGGCATCAGCCCGTGGCTTTTGGGTAGTGTTCTGGAAAAATTATTCTCACGTCTCGTAACTATAAATTCATTTATTGAAATGACTCTGCATAGCCAACAACGCGGGAGGATTGGCTTTTGGCCTGCCCGCATGGGCAGCAAAAAATTAATATAAAAGAGATACCCATGAAAACAGATGTCGTTGAGATTCATCGTGTATGTCGCTTACCTGATAACTTTTGGCAACAACTGACTCAGACTCCGTGGAAATTTGATTTATTCCAGACTATTCGCCGAATTGATGCCCAATATGGAGAGTATTACAAACTGGGCACTGCGCCATTACCTAAATATGAACCCTTGCGTTTAGGTCAAAAAGCTTCAATGGTATTTGCCCCTTCTACAATTTCAGAAGTTCAACAGCAAAAAAATTCGAATTTATATGAAATACTTATTTATAGTTTTGGATTATTCGGCCCTAATGGGCCATTGCCTCTGCATCTGACTGAATATGCTCATTCACGAGAATATAATTTTCACGACACCACTTTAGCGGCTTTTACCAATTTATTTCACCACCGATTGATACTTCTGTTTTACCGGGCTTGGGCTAATGCCCAGCCGACAACATCATTGGATCGACCAGACCATCAGCAATTTTGCCATTACTTAGCCAGCCTAATCGGTATGGGGCTGCCAGCCCAACAGAATCTCAATACGATCAGCAGTCATGGTCTTTATGCACTGGCCGGTAACCTTGCCCGTCAAACGCATAATGCGGAAGGACTAGAAAAAATCCTGCGATTTTATTTCAGAGTACCCATAAAGATTATCCAGAATATTCCGCAATGGCTGCAAATCGAAGCGCAGGATCAGACACAATTAGCAGCAGGACGTCATATGCCTCGCTTAGGTCAATCTACGTTTTTGGGCATTGCGTTCTACGATATGCAATATAAATTCCGTATTGAGATAGGGCCATTAACCCAAACAGAATATGACTTATTTCTGCCCGGACAACCAAAATCACAACAATTGCGTGATTGGGTCCATCAATATCTGGGCATTCAGTACGCCTGGGATATTCAATTGATACTTGATAAAACAGCTATAAAAGAGATGCACCTGTCAGGAAAAATAAAGTTGGGTCTGAATAGCTGGCTTGGGAAAGTTACCCGACGAACTCATTATGTTGATTTAATCTATGCACCAGAATCCTCCCAGAACGAATTCAAAACGGTTGGTCTCTAGTTAGATTACTCCATAAACAACTACTAGCGCGGGTTATATTATGTCAGAAATCAATCGTTCTGTGCTTTTTGGTAAACTAAACCGGATATTATTCACTTCATTGGAGAATGCCACTGCATTTTGCAAATTGCGCGGTAATCCTTATGTCGAATTGGTACATTGGTTACACCAACTGATGCAACAGCAAGGCAATGACCTGCAACAGATTATCCGTTACTTTGCATTGAATGACCCCAAGCTGAGAAAGGATATTATTGCGGCACTGGATCGCCTGCCGCGTGGTGCCAGCACAATTACTGATCTCTCTGAACACATTGACAGTGCCGTAGAACGTGCCTGGATATATGGTTCATTAAAATTTGGCGTTGACAAAATCCGCAGTTCACATTGGTTGATTGGAATGTTAAAAACCTTCAATCTGCGCAATACGTTGAAAGCCATTTCTCCACAATTTGACCGGATCAATGTTGATACTCTTATCGATAATTTCAATGCTATCTGCGGTAGCAGTGACGAGGCAACAAAGCATAGTGCTTCATTGCCCAACAATATTCAGTCAACAATCCAACCTTCCTCTGACAGTGCCTTGCGGCAATATGGTCAAGAGCTGACGGCCCGGGCGCGCAATGGTGATCTTGATCCCGTCTCTGGACGTGATGAGGAAATACGTCAGATTATCGATATTTTGATGCGCCGCCGTCAAAACAATCCCCTGCTGACAGGGGAAGCCGGAGTCGGCAAAACTGCCGTCATTGAAGGACTGGCATTGAGAATTGTGGCAAACGAAATTCCTCCTCCTTTGCAAAATGTCCAACTCTGGTTATTGGATATTGGTATGTTACAGGCGGGTGCCGGTGTCCGGGGAGAATTTGAATCCCGCTTACGCAAAGTGATTGATGAAGTCCAATCCAGTCCAATTCCCATTATTCTATTTATTGATGAAATCCATACCCTCATTGGTGCAGGCGGGCAACAAGGAACCGGCGATGCGGCCAATTTGTTAAAGCCTGCTTTAGCGCGGGGTCAGTTACGGACATTGGGTGCCACCACATGGTCAGAATATAAGAAATATATTGAAAAAGATCCGGCTCTCACCCGTCGTTTCCAGGTTGTCCAAATCCACGAGCCAGATGAAGAGAAAGCATTATTGATGCTGCGCAGTCTGGTGAATTCACTTGAAGAACATCATCATGTTTTTTTACTGGATGAAGCCGTTAAAACAGCTGTGCGTCTTTCTCATCGCTATATTCCTGCCCGTCAACTGCCCGATAAAGCCGTGGCATTGCTGGATACCGCCTGCGCCAGAGTTGCAATTAGCCAACATGCCGAACCACCCCAATTGGAAATCTGCCGTCACCAAATAGATGCATTAAAGATTGAATTAGAAATTACCGAACGGGAATCTAAAATTGGTATCAGCGATCACTTGCGGGCAGAGAACATTCTCAGTCAACTCTCAATGCTGGAAGAGAAGCGAACTCAGATTGAAAATCGCTGGCAGCAAGAGCTTGCTTTGATTGGCAGAATTATTCATCTGCAAACCCAGCTCAACGAGGCTTCACAACAGCAACACAGTGATATCAACGCTCTGCATGCAGAGCTGACAGAACTACATCAGCAATTGCATGCCTTGCAAGAAGGCAATCCCCTCATCTTTGCCTCAGTAGACAGCAATGTCGTTTCCGCCGTTGTATCTGATTGGACAGGAATACCTCTCAGTCGCATGGTAAAAGACGAAATTGATGCCGTATTACAATTAGCCGATACACTCAATCAGCGTATTATCGGTCAGTATCATGCTTTGGAATTAATTGCGAAACGGGTTCGCACTTCGCGGGCCAGACTGGATGACCCCAATAAGCCTGTTGGTGTATTCATGCTATGTGGGCCATCCGGAGTCGGTAAGACTGAAACAGCACTGGCATTGGCTGAAACATTATACGGCGGTGAACAAAATTTAATTACCATCAATATGAGTGAATTTCAGGAAGCTCATACCGTATCCACATTGAAAGGCGCTCCACCAGGTTATGTTGGTTACGGTGAAGGCGGTGTATTGACCGAAGCAGTTCGCCGTCGCCCATATAGTGTGGTATTACTGGATGAGATTGAAAAAGCGCATCCAGATGTCCATGAGATTTTCTTTCAGGTTTTTGATAAGGGCTGGATGGAAGATGGTGAGGGCCGCCACATTGATTTTCGCAATACTATCATTATCCTGACATCCAATGTTGGTGCCGATTTAGTGAGTTCTCTATGTATACAACAGGACTCCATCCCCGATCCAGAAACACTCGCTGTTACGCTGCGGAAACCATTACTGAAAGCCTTTCCTGCCGCTTTATTGGGACGGTTACTGGTCATTCCTTACTATCCATTGAGTGATGAAGTAATGACGAATATCGTTCATTTGCAGTTGGAAAGGATCAAAAAACGCTTACTTAAAAATCATGATATTACAGCCTTTTTTGATGAGGCCATGATTAAACATATTGTTAGTCGATGTACAGCAATCGAATCAGGAGGTCGGATGGTCGATGCTATTCTGACCAACACTTTACTGCCACAAATCAGTCAACATCTGCTTTCTGCCAGCGCCAGTGGTCAACAATACCATCAGCTACAGGTATCTCTCAAACAGGGTGAGTTTCAATTCCAATTCATGGAATAAAAAACGTGCGATTAAGAGAACATCCACCATAATAAATTCTCATAATAATGACAGTCATTGTCTCTCCCATACATTACCCACTGGATACTGTTTTAATGAATTTGAAATTATTATCAGACCTGGCTTTACACCTGTGGAACAATACACGGCTAATGAAGAAAAACAGCAAGGGCCTTGGACAGATATCTGACTGCGTGACACCCAGGTGTTTTGCTCTTTCCCATTGGACGTCATCGGGGTAATTTTGCACATCAACAGAGAGGTGTTTATCACAATATTAATTATTGGGGGAAACACGACTTTTATTAACTTAAATTATGTATTAAACAACTTCCTTCCCATACAGTAAATACTGATATATTGAATAGTAAAAATTTAAAAATAAATCCAGATCTATTTTTTTGTAAAATACAGATAATCCTAAATAGGAAAAGTGTTGTTGGTAAAATAAAAATAGCTATAAATGTTAATTTATTAACACATAAAGTTATAACAAGAGGAATGGTTAATGCAATCATTGTTATTGACAAAACATTTAAAATTGCAGATAAAATATTTTTTTCTGATATACAAAAAGACTTGAATAATCCAAGCATCGGCATATGCAAAGAAATTGTTGTATATAAAAGCGCTGATATTTGAAACATGAGAATTACATGAAAAAATGCAACAAGTAAAATAACAACTGAGAAACTCAATCCCATGGAATTTAATAATGAAAGTATTAAAATGGGAATAATTAAAAGAACAAATAAATTTATTCTTTGATTTATATATTTCAAACTAAACAAATAATAAAATGATATCATTCCGATATTTAATTCAAATCCTTTATTTGGGTTAACTATTTTCAGGATTTTTGTTTTTTTAAAAGAAATAAATGGAAAGTTTTTAATCTTATAAATAAATATATACACCATTATAAATGAAAATATTTTCATAGTGAGCAAAGATGTGATGGATATTACAAAAGGAATAAGTAATGATAATAAAAAAACAATTAAACAAGAATATGGTAAATAGAGGAAAACCAATTGAAAAAATAAAAAATATATCATTAACAATATAATTGTTATTGCTTTTTCTAAAAAAACAATATTATATAAACCTCCTTCATTACCAAATAACATTGCAGCAAAAAATGGTAGAAAAATGGGAATATCAATAATAAATATTAAAGATAAATTCAATGAATTTATAATACTTTTACTAATTGGTAAAATCTCTAGAAATTTCTGATAATTCCCTCCACTAATACCTTTTGTCTGGATGCTACAAATAATAATGAATAAAATTGATAATAAAGACCATATAAATAGCACATGATAAATATTATGATCATCAGTTAATACTAAAATAGGAGTTGCTAACAGACGCATCTGTAATAAAAATGGCATTGCCACAGGAGAAATAATTAAAAGAAAAAATAGCGTGATACTCATACGTTTTTTAAGTATTTCAGATGTGACATTAGAATAATATCGGAGGCGAAAAAGTAAAAGTGTAATATAAACTCTCATTTATTTATCCTATATTAGTGTGATTACCAAGAGAAACTGATGGATTAATTATTGAGTAACTATCTTAAACGATATTTTTATGAAGCAATTTGATGATACGATTCATCCTATTCCTCATTCTTTTTGACCATCGCATTCAAGGTAGTCAGCAGCTTACACATACAGGCAACCAGAGCCACATTTTTTGGGTTTCTCATATTCAAAGATGGTTATAGAACCTCTTTATCACCGAGTTAAAGCGGGTTCCCAAGCATAGCCTATAACACAGTTTGCACTCCGGCTGGACACCAAAGATGGCTGACCTCGCATAATCCTTGAGCCACGGTTAATAGGGCAGCCTACAATGCATCGGTGATGGAGAACGACTTACTGAACCAATTCCAGCTAAAATTCAGCAGAATATTAACGTCTGAAATTGTTATCACTACGACTGTGCTGTAAGCCCAGTCGGTGACACGTTTATTTTCTGTTGACAGATCATAGGAATAAAGAGGTCACATTGCGTGTCTTTAAAAAGGCAATAATCCAACACGGACAAAACAAAGTCATTTTGATAAAAGCGGTGCGAACAAAGCCGCGCTGGACAAATTACATCAGGGAAAATCGGAAGATGATTCTAAACTGCGTCAATACAGACTGTTGGTTAACCTCAATATGTTTTTCGGGTGTACCGCCAATAAAATAGCGGTTGCCAGTATAGAATAGCCATGTCCAGTAAGCTCCACATTCTGACTGTACCAATCGTTTAAATAAACTCAGCGCGTGTCTGATACTAAAACCATCAAGATCAGCGTGAAATAACGAAATTACTGCCTTCATCGGCGCTGATTTCCTGGTTAATTACGGTATCGACAATCTCACCGTACTCTTGATCATCGAGATCGAAACGAAGATTCTGCGGCTGAATATCGTAATTGGCGATGGCTGCTATAAACTAGTTAACAGGATGATATGCCAGTTTATCAATGTGCATAACGATCACCTGTTCGTGGTCATCAATGCAAGCATAGCCCTTTTCCTTTAATTGATTAAAAGGTAGCAGCACCAACTGCGACACCTGATGGATGTTAGCGTCTATCGTCGGGGTATCGAGGGTTAAATCAGAGAGGGAAGGAAATTGCTCAATATTGCCCTCAAGGAATAACACCGAATCAGCCATATCGACTTGCGGACGATAAATACAAGCAAAGGGGTGATCGAGATTGGCGATATAAACTGGGAGTTCAGCGATGCTGCAAGCGGTGAGTGCTGTTTTATTGGTAGATAACATCATTATCTCCTTTAATACAGAGCGTTATTCTAAGATGTTGATGAGCTGTTGAGTGGATAACACTACGGAACAAGTTTCTGCTGCCAGCTCTAGCGCTAAGCGATGTTTTTCTGCAGAAAAATCAGCAACGGCATCGGCTATGAAAAAGGTTTCGATGTCATTGGAGTAAGCTTCTTGTGCTGTGCACAAGCAGCCGATGTGAGCATAAACACCGCATATGATGAGCTGATCGCGTTTAAGGCTATGCAGCGTAGACAACAATGAGGAATTGAAAAACGCGCTGTAACGCCATTTGGTTAAAATATGCTCACCTTCCTGGGGTGCTAGTTGTGGAACAATCTGTTTGTGTTCGTGGCTAGCACGCATACCCGGTCCCCATAGACTTTGCAGCAATCCTCGCTGCTGGGGAGTCATATTTCCCGGCTGAGCAGAATAAAACACGGGGATTTGTAGATGTCGGGCAACATTCAGCAAATGACGCGTATTATCAATAACCTGTGCTACAGGTGATGTATTCGCCGTGAAAAAATTGAGAAAATAGTGCTGCATATCATGGATGAGCAATGCTATACGTGAGCAATCAGCCTGCCAGTTTGCAATGGATATCGGTAATAGGAGTTCTATCGGTAATGGATAGGGCGATATTTTTTCCATTCTACTTTCCTTTTCAAAATTAACAACTTCCGAGGGCGGCACCGCCATCGACCAGTAATGTTGAAAGCGTGGTTTGGCTTGACTCTTCGCACAAGTAGAAACAGACTGCCGAGGCGATCTCTTTCGCCGTTGCGATCTTGTTGAGCGGGATACCAATACGAAATTGTTGCAGATTGCCGTTGAGGGTATTTTGCTGGTCACATTCGTTCTGCCACATACCCCGCAGCATAGGTGTGTCGGTAGATCCGGGGGCAACAACGTTACAACGGATACTATACGGTGCAACCTCCAACCCTAATGCATAAGTAAATGCCTGTGCTGCTGCTTTTGATGCGCAATACGCCGCCATAGTGGCTCGAGGCACACGCGCTGCGTTAGACGCTATGGTCACAATGCTGCCTTTCCGCTGTTTCATCATCAGGTTGGCTGCATGGCGGCTAACGTTAAATACACCGGTTGCATTGACTGCAAAGGTTTTTTCCCAATCTTGAAGGGATGTATCGGCAACAAAAGAGTGACATAATACGCCCGCACTATTGACCAAATAACCCACCGGCCCCAACTGACGACTCAGTGTGGCAAATACTTTTTCAACACATTGAGCATCAGCTACATCAACGGTAAAACCCATAATTGGCTGCGTATATTCGCCTTTTAGCTCGATAACCAGAGATTCCAATGCTTGTGACTTGTTATCCAACAGCGCTAATGAAATGCCTTCTTTTGCTAGCAAATGGGCTACAGCCTCACCAATCCCCCCACAAGCGCCAGTAATAACGGCGATATAATGTTTATCAAAGGTCATTTTGTTGTATCGCTTTCCAGTAGTGTAATGAGATCTGCATTTGCGACATGCTTAAGCGTGGATCGCAGGTGATTTGTTTAATTTCTAGTGGCCGAATCACCACGTCATATAGGAATAATGGTGTTGCCATAAACTTCTTTATGTTGCGATCGGGGTTAACATATTAGCCAGCGATCCTGCCTGCAGTGATTGTTGGTAACCCCGTTATTAACCCAGCGGATAAATAATTCTGGAAGATGATTTAATTCATTTTTTGACACTAGGGTCTGTCTTTATCGTACCAGTTCAATTGTTGCCAGCTGAAATTATTACCAGATACAGTGACCATTTAAAATACCTCAATCGCAATTTAAAAAGCATTTAAAATACTCTTTCTCGTACTTAAATAATTGATTGATTAATAACAACCTTATTTATTATGAAAATCCAAGATGCATAATAAATTTATCTATCTCGATATTACAACACTCCCAGCTGTAACTTCGTGTAAATATGTGATTATCATTCTCTAATGTATACAATTTACGTTTAACACTTGCATCTGTGAAAGATTTTGAATGTTCCCAAGGAGTCACCTCATCTTCTTTTGAATGAATTATCAATATATCGGTGTCTATCTTTGTAAATAACTCACTTATTATGTTTTCATTCCTTATTAAAGATTTTTTTAAAACACTATAATCATAAACTGGGTTAATAAGAATGGCTGGGATAGATGAATTAGTATTATGCAAAAACTTTAGTATAGATAAACCACCTAAACTACCAGAGCAAAGTACAATTTTATTGAAGCCAACTTCATATAACTCTGTAATTATACCATTCAGATAATCATCTTCATTAAATTCTTTATTGGTTTCAACGTTATTTACAGAACCAAAAGAACCAGGCAGGTTAATTATAACACTTTGATAATGCTTTGATTTATTTTGGGTAAGTAGACGACAAATACATTCTTGAAACATATTTGGTTGCATGCCACTCATTGCCAACTTATGGGGTCCGGGATAATAAATAACAATGATGATTTCTTTTTTGTAATTTATATTTAAAATATCTTTTTTTAGAGATAACCAATTGAGACTAGGTATAAATGGATATTTTGTTTTGTTTTGATATAATATTTTTACATCCCTATTAATACGACTGTATTTCAATATTGATAGTTTATTTTCCAGTAATCCATAAAAAATACAATCACCATTTTTTAAAATTGATAATTTATATCCCACATCTTCAAAAATAATTTTTGTGGTGAATTTATTACCATATTTGGTTACTCCAAAAATCTTTCTGATCGGTTTATTTGCAGAATATTCAATTGCAATATAATATATTGAAGAGTAACAATTCGATGAAACAAAGTTAATAACCACATGCTGTGGTAGAGATATAGGTGTTATACGTTCATTTACAGAGTTATAATGGCACAAATAAATATTATCATTTTTCTTTCTGACAAATAAAACATCATTATTTTTCCATCTTGATAAATTAATATCTTTTACACTTAAATGAGATACTGCCTCAACACTTATATTTTTGATTGAATTAAGGTCATGTTTATTTAATACAATAAGATGGTTATTAATTTTACTAATTAGATCTTTTGGTTGTATATATACATATATATATGATTCAGTAGGAACTATACTAAAATGGGTTCTAGAATTACACTTTATTTTCCCTATTCTATATATGAAACTTTCTTCCCCATCATTCATCATTAAAGTGAAATTATTTTCATCATCTCTAGAGAGTAGATAGTTATTCTTTTCATTTAAAAGAAAAGATTTAACATTTTTTTGAAAAGTATAATATTCACTAAAAGAATTTGGTAGGGTTTTAAATAACGTTTCTCCAGATAATAACCATAATGTCTTTTTGTAATCAAATTGCATTGATTTTATGTTTTTTAAATTAATTAATCCACACATTTTATTATTTTCGAGAGAAAAAATCTTAACGTTATTACTTGCACTTAAGGCATAATTTTCTTCCGAAAAAGAAATTATATTTTTATAAATAATTTCTTCAAGATGCAAAAAAATAATTTCCTCTTCAAAAATTTTATACCAATAATGGTATGCGTTATTACCATCACTAACAATCCAAGAAACAATTACAGCTTCTTTGTTATCATTTTGCAATGAGGTAATAAATGGTGTTTCAAAAATACTTTATTTTCCAACAAATGAAAAATAATTCACTTAATTACCCTTAAATATATTTATGTTAATAACATAAGGTTTTAGGGATTTTTTAACTTCAAAATCATGGCATGTCATTATAACTAATCCAGATAGACTGAATTTTTTTATATTTTCGATAAAATATAAAAGTGAATTATTATCAAGTCCCTTAGTTGGTTCATCAAAAATAAGTACTTTTACATTTGCTATCATAGCAGAAATTAACATGAATTTTTTTGCAGTTCCAAGAGACATATCACGAAAATGAGTATGCATATAATTATGCAAATTAAAACCATCGATTAAATCAAATTGTTTTTCTATCTTTATTTTTCTTATAGAACAAATAAGATCTAAAAATTCTTTTCCTGTAATGAATTCATATATACAAGGGCTATCAGGAGCATAAGCTATAAGTTTTTTTCTACAACCGTTCCCCCCACTTAAAAATACATCTCCATAATCAGGTTTAATGGCACCAGCTATAATTTCTAGCAAAGTAGATTTACCTGAACCATTTTCTCCTTCTAGGCAATAGATACCATTGACAGGAAAAGTAAAGCAGGCATCTTTAATTATAAATCTCCCTGAATATTCCTTACATATATTGGATAATTTAATCACCATGACACCTATTTTAATTTAAAGTAAATATATTTATCGATAATAGATAATTCCATAATCCGGCTACATAGATTTTAATTGTTTAATGACAGAAGCTGTTTAACTACCTATTTCATAAAAAACATTAAATTATAATCATTTGTGATTCAATCCTGTATAAAAAGATACTAAATAATAACGTGACTTAGTATTAAAGAATAGGTAACTAGAAAAGTGATAGATAATAAGGTTTTTTAATGTAAATATTATTTTTATCTAATTGAAAGTGTTAATGTTGGTGTTTTATATTTAAAATCACCGATCTTATAAGTGAAGAGCTGGTAAACTCTACTTTATATAACGGGTTAACTTACATAATCGCAACATACCTATTTTTATTTGTTTTTCGTTTAACAAAGCTACCGCCTTTGAGTTATTTCTCATGAGGATAACTCATTTATTTTATTGCGCTTTTTTATTTATGAATTATTTTAATGTTTATATGATTAAAAAACAGAATATTTCATTAATTTTCTAATGCTGAAATCACTTTTTTTATCGCTCTGTAAATATCTAGCGTATCATCATCATTCCCTAATAAAGCTCGGTGATGTATCCAGACTCCTCTATTTGCAATATATTCAGTAACTGGACACGAGTCTACAAATTTTTGCTTATGTCGTGTTGTACAAGGATATAGCCAATAATTATCAACATGGTAGATTGCTTTATAAGCACGGAATGCTGGTATTCCCTCAGCGATTAGACAAGCTACAAAGTAATTACGATCAATATATGCAATCCTTTGATTAAGTGTAAACATAAACATATAATGAGGATGAGATGTTACGATTTTAGTATCGTATTCTTGAAGAGTAATTTCTGGTAACGTTTTTAACAGGTTATTTAAACTTTCCGCGTTACTCTCTCGAATCTGAGTTTGTTCTTTGAGCCTTTTTAGTTGAGTACGCAAAACTGCAGCAGAGAACTCACTTAGTCTAGCATTTGTTGCGATTATAGTATGTTGATATTCTTTGTCTTTTACATGACGCCCACAATTACTATAAAGAAAAACAAGATCACGTAATTCTTTAGTAGGGCACAAAACGACACCGCCTTCTCCTGCTGTCATTAGCTTAAGATTATGGAAACTAAAGCATGCCAGTGTTCCCCAATCACCAATCTTTTTCCCTTTTTCTCCACAGGCTCCATGTGCATGAGCGGCATCTTGAACAATAAAAATGCCATGTTTATTAGCTATTTTTATTATATTGTTCATATCACATAAATGACCAGCCATATGAACTGGTATGATTGCTTTTGTTCGGGGAGTTATATTTTTTTCAATTAGATTAGGATCGATGCAATAAGTGCTTTTTAAAACATCTATAGCTATTGGTATTGCACCAACTCGTTGAACTGCCATACTAGTAGAAATAAATGTAAAAGCTGGAACTATGACCTCATCTCCAGGTTTTATACCAGAAGCTAATAATGCCAATTCTAATGCCACCGTTCCACTAGTGACAGTGACAGCATAACCATTATGATATTGACCGAATTCTTGTTCAAAGAAATTATTTTCTTTCCCTTGATTTCTCCACCAATATCCTTGATGTAAGCTTCTTAATAACGCTTGCTCTTCACCTTCATTATAATAAGGCCATTTAGGAAAGTTGGCGAGACGAATAGCTTCACCGCCATTGATTGCTAATTTCATATCAATCACCTATTTAATTTAAATAAATCATAAAACCATCTATATGAGATTTTATTTTTATGCTAAATCAATATGTAATATAAAAACAGGCTCATATATCAAGTAATCTTAGTTTAATGCTAAATTTAATTATTTATCATACCATTTCTATATAGTTAATGATGTTATTATCAATGGAATTATGTTAATGACATAAGTTATTTGTTGAAAAATTACACTATTTTATATCCAAATTTACGTGGACAGGTGAGACGACAATATGCAGGAGAAGTAAATAATATTTCTCTGGCGCGGTGTAAACTCTCCAAAATATCATTAATATCGAAATTAGAATCTCTTTCCAAGACAATACCATGAGGTACAATTCTAGAACATAGATATTCAAGTAATTCCCATACTGGCTTTTCTATTGTATGCCCATGGCTATCTATTAATAGTTCATCATGGACATATCCTCCAGCTATATGAACTTCTACTATTGAATTCAAATTTATTTTTTCTAAAAAATCATAAGGATCATAATTATGATTTTTAGAATTAATATAAAGATTGTTTACATCAAGCAATAATCCGCAACTACTTTCCTTAATAATATCACACGTAAATGTGCACTCACTATACTCATTATCAGGAAAATCAAAATAATATGAAATATTTTCTATTAAAAATGGTATATTAGTAGATGAGCAGATTTCTTTTATTTTTGATATTATCCTTTTTTTATTATATGAATTTCTTCTAATAGGCATCAATTGATCTATATCAAAATCATTTATTTTTGTATATGCCAAGTGATCACTAAACCATAGTGGAGATAATTTGTTTATGACATTTACTGTTGCTTTTAAATATTTTGAATCCATATCTTCATAGGCACCTATCGATGATTTCAATCCATGTAGTACACAATGTTTTTTGGTTAAAATATTTTGTAAAGATAAAGGAATATCTTTAGATAAAAAGAACAAGTCAGTGATGATTTCTATAAAATCAAAAGCATCAATATTATTTAATAAATCATTACCTATTTCAGCACGATAGTTAATCCCAATACCGTATGGAAGATTGTAAAACATATTAATTCCTTTTTCTATTTTGTTTTTAATGTATGTTTGAAAACCATCTAATCACACCAAGTGACTCTAATTTATTAAATATTAAGTCTATTTTCAAACAATCATTATCTGATAACACTGATGGAAATATTTCATTACAAATTTCTTTATAAGTTGATCGATAATGGCATTCTTTGATTAATTTTATCACTAGTGAACTTATCCTTATAGTTCTGACTTTCTGGTCATGCCAAGACATATAAGTTAAAATATTATTTTTTTCATTTTTTAAAATTTTTTTATACGATAATTCTATGTCTACATCATCATTTTCTCTAAGTTTTGCTATAAGCGTTACTATATCAAAATCATAAGTATGATAAACTGGATTTGTCATTACTAGAGGATAATTACAATCTCTTTTAGAATCTGACATTGATGATAAACTATATCTGATTTCTTTAGCGTTATTTAATACTTCAAGAATACTGGTTTCATAACGAATAACTTCAGAAACGAAAAATTCATTCTCGGAATAAAATAACGAATTTTTATTAGTGATATATTTTATAAAATCCAATGCATATAAGTAAGCATCATTCCATCTATGGTTGGATAATGTATTACGAAAGTCAACCCACTTTATATTCAACATTCCTTCTTCCATTATTTTTGCTGACAAAGGGAAAAATAAAAGCACACGCTTATATAATCTTTTATCTAAAATATCGCTTAATATTCTAATTCTTTTTTTCTTAATCATGACTACATTGTGAATAATATCTTTAATTTCCTCAGGTATATTGAAGTTAGGAATGTCAAACTCTTGGGTGTGTATATAATAATCCAATGACCGCGTGTTAGTAACCAAGTAACCAATCAGATATTGAATCATTGCTTCTTTTTCTTTTATTTTTATCATGCTTCTCTCCCATATAACTTATCATTACCTTCTCTAATTTTAATTAGAATATCACCAGATAGAACAGACTCTAACTGAGATGAATATTTTTCAGATTTATTTATATTAATCCTGATCATTTTTTTATAAGATTTTAATTTGATTGATGGAGTGCCTAGGGTAAATATTTTCTCCAATATATCAAATTGAAGATTTGAACTTAATTTATCAGAAATCAATAAACATGAAGTCAAATTACGCAATGCTACCATTGAGTAATCAATATTATCAAGAGGATCATTTTTCCCTAACCATATGGTGTCGCCATTTTTATCTGTTCTCAGGTCTGAATCACAGAAAACATGTAGAGTAATGCTATATTCAGATAAGTCGGGATTACCCAATGTATGGATACATGGTGGTATTAAATAACCAGTCTTACCTTCAACTGCAATTAATTCTTTACTAACAGATATTTCTTCATTTACTTTTTCAAAAATTTTTATTTTTATCTTATTGTGCATAACTCCACTTACGCTCCATGTATTATGCTGGTGTGGATGGTTTTCACTTTTAGGATTCCACAAAAAAACATTCATTCTCCATTTATTTTTGTAATCAATATAAAGTGGTTCGCTCTCATTGATATTTAGAATATTCTTAGTATTTTTAATGAGCTCATTGACACAATCATTCAAAAAAACTTCATCTACAATTGCTACAGATACAATATTCCTAATATTATTGATCATATCAGGCATACTTTGTACTGATGTAATTTCGTTGTTTATTTTTCTTGCAAAATCAATAAGTTTCATAATCACTCCTAAAAATACGACTGCATAATTAAAGCTATACGATTAAATTTCATTAATTAGAATATTTTAAAACTCATTTACATAATAATTAATTTAACTAAATTCATACTTATCTTTTCTTGTAACAAGAATTAACTTATAAACAAGCCTTTAACAATCATAAGAAAATTCAGTTAGAGTTTTGCTTCCTAAAATATTACGTTGCAATTTTCCTGCGTTGTTTCGAGGTAAAGCATCCATAAATTCAATTTTCTCTAAATGTTTATGTGTAAAGTCAATCCATCTATTTTTTACTGAATTGAAAATCTTTTCTTCTAAGGAAGAGGATATGATTACTTTATCTTTACATACAACACATGCTTTTAATATAATTACATTATTTTTATTTGTTTCCCCGATAACTGCACATTCTAACACTTCATCATTTTTTAATATCTCATTTTCTATCTCATAAGGAGATATCCATTCACCACAACCTTTTTTAATCATATCATCTGCTCGACCAAAATATATATAATAATCATTATAAATACTAAACATATCATTACTAATATGCCAGCCGTCATTAAAAGATTGTTCACTTCTCTCTACATCATTTAAATATTCACAAGCAACACTTGGACCACAAATGCAAAGTCTACCAATCTCTCCTTCATTAACTCTATTTCCATTTTCATCAATTATTCTAATCTGAAAACCACTTAAGCATTTACCTGCTGTCTGTGGTTTTATATCTTCTTGAGTATTAGATAGAAAAATATGGCCTACCTCTGTAGAACCAAAACCATCTAAAAGTGGACTTCCTATTTCTTTACTCCATTTTTCTAAAAGAATAGGTGATAAAACCTCTCCAGCAGAAGTAGATATACGTAAAGATTTTAACTTGTTTTTCCTCTTATTACTAAGTAATTCAGATATCATTCTTGGTGTTCCAAGAAATATTGTTGGATTTAAATCTTCACTTAATTCTATAATTTTTTCATATGTTGTTTTTTCTCTGAAAATAATACACGATGCACCATGTATGAAACTAAATAGTAATGCCCCACCTAATGCATAACCAAAAGTTAGTTTAGGAACTGCTAGTACTCTATCAGTTGAATTCATATGTAAAACATTTTCAGAAAAAGCATAAGCACAATGCAAAATATCTCTATGACGCCTAGGTATTACTTTAGTTCTTCCTGTCGTACCCGAACTAAGTAAAGCATATGCATAATTATCAGCACTTGCATAGCTGATCAAGAAATCATTCGGTTGGTTTTCTATTGCTATTTCCAAACTAGATGGATTTAAATGGAAATCTCCAGTGAAAATAGTTCTAATACCATCGGTTATTTCTGAAGATAATTTCATATTCTTTTCTATTTGATGGTCAATGATTAATACCTCTGAATTTACTTTTTTTATTATATCATTTAGTTCTACCAATTCGCTAAGAGGATTACTTAATATAGCCATAGCATCACATGCTATAACTGCAAAAAAAATTATTACGAATGCAGGTGTATCAGGAATAGCTAATATAACTCTAGTTTTATTCTTTATACCTATTGACTTAAAATAGTTTGATGTTTTTGAAATATTGTCTGATAGTTCTTGGTAAGTAAATTTTTTTCCATTATATGATATAGCTACATTCCCCCCCCTATCTTCTCTAATATGACGAAAAACAAGAAAGTCAGTTAAATTAAAATAATCATTTTTCAATGACTCATCTAAACAGACATTTTTCATAAAGGTAAAATACTCCCTTAATTATTAAATTTAATAATTAATTATATTGATAGATGAACAACAGAGGGTAACGTAATTATTACCCTCTATTAATAATATTAAGAGCAGCTTAAGCAGGCCAATCCAGCTGCCTCAATTTGTTCTAATACTTCAACTAATTCTATGGATTCAATCTCTCTAATAGCTTGATTTTGTTCATCTTGAATATCAGCTTTTCCGTTCATATGTACCTCTTAAAGTCGAATTCTTCAACATTGACTGATTCATTAAAAATCACATAGATGGAATAATTCTAATATAGAAATTTCATCTTAATCTAAACTAAATTACTAATGATTTTTTTTCAATGTCATCAAACGACCTATTAACAATGTGTTTAATTTAAATTAATGTTTTTTCCGTGATGAATAATATTATATTTAATCTCATTATATTACAGTGTAATGGTCATCTTGATTAGATGAGGCAGGCGGTGTGTGCTTCTGAATGGATAATTTACCAGTGTGACCATTCAGCCGCTGTTGCCTGCTGGTAATCCTACACCATCGGCACAACACGATTAAGGGATTTCAGAGCTATCACATTCACCCATTGGTTTCGGCTCGAATGTTTCGCTGTCTACGCTTCATCTCCTTTGTTACCCCCGGAAACACGAAACACAAGACTCGCTACGTAGTGATGTGATGGACGTCCCCTTTTTCAATTGCAGACAGTGTCATCTTTAACTTGATACTGAGTGCGCTGTTCCCGACTCAGCACAAGGCACTCTGTAAAAATCAGAAAAATGATGCCAATGATGCGCTGGCTATTTGTGAAACGGCCTGCCGCCCTGAGATTCATTGTGTCCCTGTCAAAACGATTGAGCAACAAGATATCAAAGCACTGCGTAGTGTCCGGCAACTCATGGTGGAACAATGTACTGCACTGGTTAATCAAATCCGGGCACTGCTCGCCGAGCAGGGAATTGTTATTCCTGCGGGCATTCAACAACTCCGGCAGGCTATGCCTGATATTTTGGAAGAGGGAGATAACCCGCTGCCCCGAAACGCTGATTTCCTCGCTATATGCGACTGTTTCATCAGGATTTATTTCAGTGACCATCCCCCGGTAATCCCCTCATTGAAACATATCCGATAACGCCTTACCGCTCAGATTGGGCGGTAGGTAGGATTGAATTATGCGTAAATACCGACAACATTGAAAACAGCTTCGTCATACCGATTGAGTTTATCGCTCACTTCATGGGCAACGCGGATGGTCTGCTGATCAGTAATATTGATGCTGCGCAGGTGACGACATTCACGGTACACCCCTTTTGAGGGCAGTTCTTGATTGGTTGAAAAAAGAGGGTATGCGGGGCTGAGCTATCGAGTAAACCCACATCAACGGGCAATTTTTGTCTAAAAGAGCCTCATTGAAGAATTGCATTAACTAGTGTTTTATAGTGATAATTGTCATAGGCTTCATGCGTGTTTTTGGTGATTTGTTTGGCGACAATTATCCAATCACAAATGAAGCCTTTTTGCTACCTTAAATTATTCATCATCTTCATGCTCAGCCACATGTTTTTTACCACTTAGGCCATATTCACGTAGTTTATTGGCGATCGCTGTGTGAGAAACACCAAGCCGCTTGGCCAGTTTACGTGTGCTGGGATAATGGCGATAAAGACGGGTCAATACAGAACGTTCGAAACGTTTGCTGATTTCATCCAAAGAACCGACCAAAATATCTTCATTAAATGCCATTTCTGTCTCTAATTCAGGTAACTGGATATCCTGCGGACATAGTTTGTTACCTTCAAATTGAGTCAATGCATGGTAAATAGCATTTCGCAGTTGTCTGACATTACCCGGCCAATGATAACCACACAGAAATTGCGCTAGTTCATGAGAATATTTAGGTTTTACCAAACCTTGTTCTTTTGCAAAACGTACTACAAAATGATCTGTCAGTGGCATGATGTCTGCTTGACGTTCACGTAAAGGAGGCAATGTGATGGTTAACACATTCAATCGGTAGTAGAGATCTTCACGAAATTCCCCTTTTTGTACCAACTCAATTAAGTTCTTTTTGGTCGCACAAATAATCCGAACGTTAACTTTAACTTCATTATCTTCGCCAACACGCCGGAAGGTTCCGTCGCTTAAGAAACGAAGTAATTTAATCTGCATCTGTGACGACATTTCGCCGATTTCATCTAACAAAACCGTGCCGCCATTAGCCTGCTCAAAAAAACCTTTTTTACCTTCCAGAGCGTTTGGATAAGCTCCCGCTGCATAACCAAACAGTTCACTTTCGACAACATCATCTGGCATAGATGCACAATTTAACCCAAGGAAAGGCTGATTTCCCCTTGCACTTCTCAGATGGCAGGCTTTAGCAAATTCATCTTTTCCCGTTCCTGTTTCACCGATAAGTAATAAAGGTGCGTCGAGCATCGCCATTTTACGTGCCTGCTCAACGACATGAACCATTTTCGGGCTGACAGCAATAATTTGCTCAAAAGCACCATCATCACTGACGATTAATTTTTTGGATGATGACTCTGTCGCAGGACGCAGCATAATCACAGCGCCCACACATCTGACAACCTGATTCTCATCCGTTAACTGCATGGGAATAATATCCATCTCATAATTCTGTCCTTTAATGGATAAATGAGTCGAATGCAGTTGATGTTGCTCACTTTCAAGCCAGTGGAGGAAATTATAATTGCTAATTAAGTGGCTGATGTTTTTTTGATTGATCTTTTCTTTACTGAGATCAAACAGTACCAAAGAGGCTGGGTTGACCAGTTCAATATTGCCTTTCATATCAATAGAAAATATAGGCTCAGGAGCCGATTCCAATAGTGTCCACATCGCCCTGTGTTCTTTCTCTGACGGCATGAAAGCAACCGTCCTGACATCAATCACATCATTGATACGGCGAATTTCTGCCATCAATAAACGAAAAGTGTTGAAATCAACTTGAGTAAAATTAAGGTAAATACGACGTGCAGGAGAAATCTCAATTCCTTTCAGGTCAATATTTCGTAAAAACAGTAAATCAAGTAACTCGCGAGTTAACCCAATTCGATCCTGACAAGTAATTTCCAATCGCATTGTTCTGACCTTATTTACATGCTGTTCGTAACCGACTGAAATATTACCTGTTACTGTGCAATAGATGAAGCCCTTGTCAGTAAAAGTTTACAATAAATTAAAATGTCAAGCAGAAATGACAGTGGACATTATTTAACCACTGCGCTATCAACTGTTTCTTCCACTGAATTTTTAGTCTTGGTGGAGGATATGTTTTTCATCGATAACGTACTTTTAAGCTGAGTGAGTAATTGGTGACGAAAATCACCCAACTTTGGTTTATCTCCATCAATCCACGGCAAAGGACGACATAATTCCATCGCTTTAATACCCAAACGAGCCGTAAGCAGCCCCGCACCGATCCCTTGAGCCGCACGTGTAGAAAGGCGAGCAGTAATGTCTTGTGATAACCAATCCATACCAACTTCCCGGACTAATTCCGACGCTCCCGCAAAGGCAATATTCAGCAAAACTAACCGAAAAAGACGAATGCGGCTAAAATAACCTAATTCAATCCCATAAAGTGCCGCAATGCGATTAATAAGGCGAATATTTCTCCACGCAATAAAGGCCATATCCACAATAGCCAAAGGGCTGACAGCAATCATCAACGCAGATTCTGCTGCTGAACGGCTAATCTCTTTCTTGGCTTGAGCGTCCAATACAGGCTGAACCAATCTGCTGTATAACATGATGATTTCACCATCGTTATGTGTGTTATGTACAGATGCCTGCCAACGCTGTAATGCCGGGTGCTGCCCAATTCCGGCTTGTTCTGCCAGTTTTTCACAAAATTGGCGTCCTTTGCCAATACCATGACTTTGCAATAAGATTTTCGCCGTATCCCGTTTTTCTGTACGTTGGCGTAAATAGTAGAGACGTCGCCATTCCGTTATCACAGTACCTATTCCGGCAAAAACAATCATGCTACCTGCGGCAGCAACACCCAATTCAATCCAATCATGCTGCTGCCACGATTGGTATATCCATTGAATAAACTGGGCGATAACGCTGATACTCAGTAACAATACTGCACTGGAAAATATTTTTCGCCAAAAACTACGTTGGGGTTTCAGGGCTGCATTCACTGCGCCTTCAAATTCCCCTTCCTGCTCCTCTGCTTCCAGCTCTGGTTGGACTGGATAAAATTTCTTTTCTTGCTCATTAAACTCTTTTTTCGATTTTAATGATGGTGCTGGCGATGTTTGCACAAAATCATCAAAATCAATTCTCGGTTTCAAAGGCTCAGTCATGTTAATTTGTCTCCCAGAAGAAATTCCATCGCACTGTCCATGCGAATATGGGGTAACGGAGTGTCAACATTAACTTGTTTTGGCCGGAATGATTCAAAATTAAACCCTTGTTTTTGCCAAAATTCATTACTCGGCAAACGCTGTGGTATATCTCCCGGATAAAACGTCAGTAATTTATCATCTGACAAACGGTTACCTTTAATAGCTGGGGTTTTTTCACCATTATGAATTACAAGGCCACTTTCTGTTGCCTGAACAGACGCCAAACCTACACAATCCATGCTAATCCCTTCAAATGCCGCGTTCTGCCATGCTTCCTGAACTAATTGCTGTAAAAGAGAAACAAGATTCGCATGCTGATCTACCGTAATATGATCAGCTTTGCTGGCAGCAAACATCAATTTATCAATACAAGGTGAAAATAAACGCCGGAATAAAGTGCGCTTACCATAGTGGAAACTCTGCATAAGTTGTGTCAATGCCAGTCGCATATCGTTAAATACCTGCGGACCATTGTTTAATGGCTGTAAACAATCCACCAGAACAATTTGCCGATCAAAACGGAGAAAATGTTCTTTATAGAAACCTTTGACAATATGCTCACAGTAATAGGCAAAACGTTCCCGCAACATACCAATATTGGTATGTTTACCCGCTTTTGCTAATTGAGGCTCCCCTATATGGTCAATATTTGGCCATGGGAAAAATTGCAATGCCGGTGCTCCCGCTAAATCGCCCGGCAATATAAATCGCCCGGGTTGGATAAAATGTAAACCTTGTTGTTTGCACTGGTGTAGGTAATCTGTATAAGCCTGAGCGATTCTGGCAAGCAAATTTTCATCGGCAGGAGCCAATGGATCGCATTGTTTGCATAATTCCAACCAAGTTTTAGCCCAATTCGCTCTTTCTCCTTTGAGTAACCCGCCCATCTGCTGTGACCATGCCAAATAATTTTGTTCCAGCATGGGCAAATCCAACAACCACTCTCCCGGGTAATCAATGATTTCCAGATAAAGAGTGGAGGTTTCTTTGAGATAACGAAATAAAGAATCTTTCGATCGATAACGCAATGCCAAGCGAATTTCACTTACTCCACGTGTCGGTGTCGGCCAATATGGAGGAGTATCGTATAAAGCTGAGATGTTCTCATCATAGGCAAAACGGGGAACACCAAAATCACGCTGTGGCACTCGCTTTACACCAAATAGTCGTCCATCTCTCGCGGCAGAAAACAGTGGCAATCTGGCACCACTGTGAACATGAAGTAGCTGATTAACCAAAGAAGTAATAAACGCAGTTTTCCCACTGCGGCTTAACCCTGTTACCGCCAGCCGCAAGTGGCGGTCTATTCCACGATTAACAAGCGCCGTCAGTTCGTTTTGCAACCGTTTCATGTTTCTCCTAAATGGAATACCGTGACTCTGTTTAACCCGGCCTGTAACCTCGGCATAATTGTCAGCAAAATTTAATCTTATCTCCGCTGTTACTGGCCAGCTCTCATATTTTTCTATGTATTAAATCTAATATATTGAATTGATGGTTTAACGTTGTGCAAGGTCTAAAGTTGGCGAAAACGACTGCGAACATTATAAGTATCAGAAGTAATATAGCGTTCCATTTGACGCAAGCGTGCTTCGCCTGCCCTCAATTGGTAATCGATATCATCCAACATGTTCTGTACTGACGGGCCTCTATTGCCTTCCTCTGCGGAATATCCCGCAGGAGCGGGATCCATAACAAAGGTCAAGATAATATAAGCCAGTACCGTTATGCCAAATAGACCAAAAAACAGCGACAATACCGTGATGGTACGGATAAGCGGAACAGGCACATCAAAATAGTTTGCCAGCCCGGCACAAACCCCTTTAACCATTCCCTGCTCTGGCAGACGGTAAAGTTTCCGGTTGTATGTATTCGACATTATGACTGTCTCCAGTTTGGATGCTCTGTATCAAGGATATCTTCCAGCGTTTTGATCCGTTCCTGCATGCGCCGAGCATTCTCTGTCAATTGTTCTAAACGCTGAATTTCATTGCTCCCTAACTGACCGCGATGACTATTCTGGTTGCTATAATGCAGCCACAACCAGATAGGTAAAACAAAAAGTACAAAGATGATCAGCGGAATTCCAAGAAATATATAGCCCATTATCTTTCCTTAGTTTTGCATGACATTTAATTGAGCATGACATAAATAGTACATGACATTCCATCATGCATGACCTATGTCATTATTGTGAGTCTTTAATACTCATTTTAGCTTTAAGGGCTGCAAGCTGCACACTGATTTCATCATCCGCTTTCAATTCTGCAAATTGTTGATCAAGCGATTTTTGTTTACCCAATCCAACGACTTCTGCTTCCGCTTCCATATGGTCTATACGACGCTCAAACTGCTCAAAACGTGCCATTGCTTCATCTATTTTACCACTATCCAGTTGGCGGCGGACTTCACGGGAAGATGCCGCGGCTTGATGACGCAAAGCCAGTGATTGTTGTCTGGCTCGTGTTTCTGTCAATTTATTTTCCAGTTCAGTCACTTCACCTTTAATGCGCTCAAGGGTTTCATCCAAAACCACCAACTCATTTGTCAGTGTTTCAACCAAACTGCTAACTTTCTGTTTTTCAATCAGCGCCGCGCGGGCTAAGTCTTCTTTGCCTTTGCTCAGTGCCAATTCTGCTTTTTCCTGCCAACCATCGATTTGACTCTCACCCATACTGATGCGGCGTAGAAGCTGTTTTTTCTCTGCCAAAGTACGGGCTGAAGTTGAGCGGATTTCCACCAGTGTGTCTTCCATCTCCTGAATCATCAAACGGATCATTTTCTGAGGATCTTCTGCTTTATCCAGCAGAGAAGAGATATTTGCATTCACGATATCAGCAAAGCGAGAAAAAATACCCATAGTCATAAACCTCTTTCATTAGAATGTATATACGTTATGCCTGTGTATTGTTAAAAAGGATACAAGATACACGGTAAGGCATTTAACTAAATACAAGATACATGCCAATTTTTATATTTTAATTATCTGATTGAAATAACTAGAATAATTTTCCTTTGTTTTTTTACCACAATGGTTTAACGTGGTTAAATTGACCAACTATTGGCGAAAAATACCATGTCTCAGTTCATTGATAACCTATTAGGTGAAGCAAACTGTTTTATTGAAATTCTGGAACAAGTTTCCGCTCTGGCAAAGTTGAATAAGCCTGTTTTAGTTTTAGGAGAACGAGGAACAGGCAAGGAACTAATTGCACGCCGTTTACACTATCTTTCTCCTCGTTGGCAAGGGCCTTTTATCTCCCTGAATTGTGCTTCTCTCAATGAAAATTTACTTGATTCAGAACTCTTTGGGCATGAAGCCGGTGCATTCACTGGCGCCCGTTCAAAACATCAAGGGCGTTTTGAACGAGCAGATGGTGGAACGTTATTTCTTGATGAGCTGGCTACAGCTCCTATGCAGGTACAGGAAAAATTGCTGCGTGTCATTGAATATGGGCATCTGGAACGCGTGGGTGGCAGTCAGTCACTACAAGTTGATGTGCGTCTGATTTGTGCAACTAATGAAAATTTGCCTGCAATGGCCAATCGTGGAACCTTCAGGGCTGATTTACTCGATAGGATTGCATTTGATGTAGTACAAATTCCACCTTTACGTCAACGGCAACCAGATATTATGTTATTGGCACAACATTTTGCGATTCAGATGTGTCAGGAATTAAATTTGTCATTCTTTCCCGGGTTTACCAACGAAGCCAAACAACAGTTACTGTCTTATCACTGGCCCGGTAATGTCCGCGAATTAAAAAACGTGATAGAACGCTCAATTTATCGGCATGGAGATAATGAAAATGAATTAAATACTATTATTATCAATCCCTTTTTACCATCACAGAAGCTTACTCCCTCCCCTTTTACCCCATTATCTACTGATGGCGCGACCGATAATTGCCTTCCCAAATTACCGCTCGATTTAAGACAATGGCAAAATGACAGTGAAAAGCTTTTGATTATGCAGGCATTGACAGAAAGTCAATTCAATCAGAAAAGAACGGCTGACAAACTCAATTTGACTTATCACCAACTACGTGGATTAATCAAAAAACACCATATCAATATTCATGTTAGCGAATAAATGAGAATCTATCAGGAAACGATAGATAAAAAAGTAGCCGGCACCCGAGCCGGCTAATAAAATACTGGAAGCAATGTCGCGCTTTACTTGAGATTACAGACTTGATATGACAAGAGAGTCTCCCCCGAAAGCACAATCAAATGATAATACTTCTCAATGCGTTTTGTAAACACTTAATTGAGAATAACTCTCACTATCGTGATCTGACCGTTGTTTTTGAGCAAAAAGCGTTAATTAAGTTACAATAGCCAGACTCTCTTTTATGACTGACGTTTTATATGCGCTATTTGATTTACTGGATAATATTCTTGCTTTCTTCTCCCACTCTGTCGGCTAAGGATGCAATTCCAGAAACTACTAAGCTGATTCCAGAATCCAGAAACACCACAGCAGGAAATCTGTCTCATATCTCGACAGCTCTACGACAAAATGGCTTCATTTATTGCGTCAACGGTAATCTGAATACGTTTAATCCACAAATGGCCATCAGTGGCTTAATTGTAGATACTCTTGCCGCACAAATTTACAATCGTCTGCTGGGGGTGGACCCACTTACTTATCGTTTGGCCCCAGAACTGGCGACTCACTGGCAAGTGCGTGATAATGGAGCGACCTATCGCTTTTATTTGCGTCATAATGTTGCTTTTCAGTCAACCGATTGGTTTACACCGACTCGCACGATGAATGCTGACGATGTGGTTTTCAGCTTCCGCCGTGTCTTCGATAAAACACATTATTATCACTATGTTAATGGGGGTCACTATCCCTATTTTGATAGTTTGAAATTTGATAATGCTGTTCAGGATATTCGAAAAATCGATGATTATACTGTCGAATTTCGCCTTCATGCCCCTGACGCTTCTTTTATCTGGCATTTGGCAACCTATTACGCACCTATACTGTCTCAGGAGTATGCTGAAAAGCTGCACCAAATGAATCGGCAGGAACAGATAGATTGGAAACCTGTTGGAACCGGGCCATTTATGCTAGAAGATTATCATTCAGAACAGTTCATCCGCCTTGTCCGTCATGATAAATATTGGAGAGGTAAACCGAGCATGGAACAAGTTGTCGTAGATACTGGCGGCGGCGGAACAGGCCGAATCTCAAAACTGATCACTGGGGAATGCGATGTATTGGCCTACCCTGATGCCAATCAGTGGAATATTTTACATGATGATCCAAACCTGCGTCAGACTTTTCGGTCAGGCATGAATATTGCTTACCTTGCATTTAACACCAGTAAACCACCGCTGGATAAATTGGAAGTCCGTCAAGCCATTGCTTATGCCATCAATAACCAACGTCTGATGAAATCCATTTATTATGGCACGGCTGAAACAGCAGCATCGATTCTGCCACGCGCATCGTGGGCATATGACAATCGTGCTGAAATCACCGAATATGATCCTGAAAAATCACACAAAATATTAAATGAGTTGGGATTAAATGGTTTGGAATTAACATTATGGGTGCCAACTTCATCACAATCTTATAATCCCAGCCCCTTGAAAATGGCAGAACTTATTCAGGCGGATTTGGCACAGGTTGGGATTAAAATGTCCATCCGTCCTGTTGAAGGACGTTTCCAGGAAAGGAAGCTGATGGATAAAACCCATGATATGACGTTGGCAGGCTGGTCTACGGATAGCAACGATCCCGATAGTTTTTTCCGGCCATTACTAAGTTGTGCCGCCATTGCCTCCCAGACGAACTTGAGCCGTTGGTGTAATTTGGCTTTTGATGATGCAATTCATCAGGCGTTGTTGAATCAACAACTCGCGTCACGCATTAAAAGTTATCATGTTGCCCAAGAAATCCTTGCGCAGCAGTTACCTGTACTACCACTAGCTTACTCAATGCGCTTGCAAATATTTCGCTATAACATTAAAGGACTGGTTCTGAGTCCATTTGGCAATAGCTCTCTTGGTGGAGTTTACCGCGAACAGGAAACTACTGCTCCTGCTGAAAAAAATAAGAGACGAAGCAAATGATCATTTATATCTTGCGTCGTTTGCTGCTTCTGATGGTGACGCTGTTTTTTCTTTCATTAATCAGTTTCAGCCTAATGTACTTTACACCACATGGCCCTTTAAGCGGTGCATCACTGACTGATGCTTATATCTTCTATTTTCGCAGTTTGCTTCAGTGGGATTTTGGCATTTCCAACATTAATGGTGAGCGGATTATTACGCAGTTGTATGAGGTGCTCCCGGCAACGATGGAGCTTTGTATTCTCTCTTTTTCCATTGCGTTGCTGCTAGGTATCCCTTTGGGAACTATTGCTGGTGTCTGGCGCAAGAAAAAAGTGGATACCATTATCAGTACATTCGCCCTGTGTGGTTTTTCCATTCCTATATTCTGGTTGGCTCTACTACTAACCCTTCTCTTTTCACTTCATCTGGGATGGTTACCCGTTTCCGGACGATTTGATTTACTCTACCGGATGGAATCAGTGACAGGTTTTGCACTGATTGACGCATGGTTGTCAAAATCACCTTATCGTAATGAGATGATCATGAGCGTTATTCTGCATATGATCCTGCCTGTTATCACTCTTGCCGTTGCTCCCATGACTGAGGTCATTCGGTTGATGCGCAACAGTACTGAAGAAGTATCAGCCTCAAATTATATGAAATCAGCAGCGACACGCGGGTTATCACGGCTGACGATCATTCGCCGCCATTTATTGCACAATGCGCTGCCTCCTATCATTCCCAAACTGGGGCTACAATTTTCAACCATGCTTACATTGGCTATGGTGACAGAACAAATATTTAACTGGCCCGGTTTAGGGCATTGGCTAATCAGTGCTATCCGCCAACAGGATTATTCAGCAATTTCAGCGGGTGTAATGGTGATAGGAACTTTGGTTATTTCAGTTAATGTACTGACAGATATTATTGGAGCAATGGCTAATCCCCTGAAGCATAAGGAATGGTATGCCCTTAGATAACGTTTACCGGGAAAAGAAAATGCCTTCGCCATTAAAAGTCATCTGGCGATTTTTCTATTCTGACATATTAGCAATGACGGGTTTTTATGGGGTGCTGATTTTAATTGCCTTAAGCTTATTGGGAAACTATCTTGCTCCGTATCGGCTTGATCAGCAATTTTCAGATCAGCTTATGCCTCCTTCATGGTCGCACCAAGGCAATGTCACCTTTTTCCTCGGAACTGACGATTTGGGACGTGATACCTTCAGCCGCCTTCTGATTGGAACTTCTTCCACCTTTGGATCCGCATTGATTGTGACCGCTGTGGCTGCCATTGTGGGTTTAATTATCGGTAGTCTGGCCGGAATGACTCATGGATTGAAATCTGCCTTCCTGAACCATATTCTTGATACTTTGCTCTCCATTCCTTCGCTGCTGCTGGCTATTATTGTCGTTGCTTTTGTTGGGGCCAGCCTGCAACATGCTATGATTGCAGTCTGTCTGGCACTACTGCCAAGAATAGTGCGCACTATTTATACTGCCGTGCATGACGTGCTGGATAAAGAATATATTATTGCGGCACGTCTGGATGGTGCTTCAAATTATCATATACTGCGCTATGCTGTTTTCCCCAATATCACCGCAGTGATAGTAAGTGAATTAACCCGGGCGCTCTCTATTGCTATCCTTGATATTGCGGCATTGGGATTCCTCGATCTTGGTGCGCAACTGCCATCACCTGAATGGGGAGCCATGCTGGGAGATTCATTGGAGTTGATCTATGCTGCACCATGGACTGTTATGTTGCCCGGAGCCGCAATTATGCTTAGCGTCCTGCTGGTTAATTTACTGGGTGACGGTTTGCATCGCGCTATTAACGCAGGAGTCGAATGATGCCATTGCTTGATATTCGAAACCTCACCATCGAATTTATGACGGCAGAAGGTCCCGTCAAAGCTGTTGACAGAATGAGCATTTCACTAATAGAAGGTGAAATACTCGGGTTAGCGGGTGAATCCGGTTCAGGAAAAAGCTTGATTGCCAAAGCAATATGTGGTGTTACAAAAGATAACCTGAAAGTTACCGCAGATCGTTTTCGCTTCAATGACATTGATTTATTACGCTTAACACCGCGGCAACGTCGTAAAGTGATTGGTCACAATATTTCAATGATCTTTCAAGAACCGCAATCATGTCTCGATCCATCAGAAAATGTTGGCAAACAGCTTATCCAATCTATTCCTGGATGGACATATAAAGGTCGTTGGTGGCAGAGATTCAATTGGCGTAAACGTCGTGCAATTGAATTGCTGCATCGTGTTGGCATCAAAGATCACGATGACATTATGCACTGTTACCCTTATGAATTAACGGAAGGGGAATGCCAAAAAGTGATGATTGCCATTGCTCTTGCCAATCAACCAAGGCTGCTAATTGCAGATGAACCCACTAATGCGATGGAGCCAACCACTCAAGCACAGATCTTCCGTTTGCTATCGAGCCTAAATCAGAATAACAACATGACCATTCTGTTAATCAGTCATGATCTGCAAATGATGAGTAAACTGGTTAAACGCATTAATGTACTATATTGCGGCCAGACGGTAGAAAGTGCGACACCGGATGAATTGCTGGTGAAACCTTATCATCCCTATACACAAGCACTGATCCGCTCAATTCCTGACTTTGGCAGCCCGTTACCACATAAGAGTCGGCTGAATACGCTGCACGGAGCCATTCCATCATTGGAGCATCTGCCGGTGGGATGCCGTTTGGGGCCGCGTTGCCCCTATGCCCAGAAAACCTGTATTGAAACCCCGCGCTTACGGGTGATTAAGAACCATACATTTGCCTGCCATTTCCCCTTGAACATAGAGGAGCCGTAAGTGTTTGAAACATTGCTGGAAGTCAGAAATCTGACTAAAACATTTCGCTATCAAACCGGGCTATTCCGCCGTCATCATCTTGATGCAGTAAAACCCTTGAGTTTTACCCTACAGCCTAAAAAGACACTGGCTATCATTGGTGCTAATGGTTCCGGAAAATCCACATTGGCGAGAATGTTATCAGGGGTTATTGAACCGACATCAGGTGAGATTCTGATTAACAGCCATAAGCTGACTTATGGAGATTACAGCTATCGCAGCCAGCGTATTCGCATGATTTTTCAAGATCCCAGCACATCGTTGAATCCCCGCCAACGCATTGGTCAGATTCTGGATATGCCGTTAATTCTCAATACAGAATTATCCCCTGCCGAGCGGGAAAAGCGAATCAACCAGACGTTGCGCCAAGTTGGTTTATTGCCGGATCACGCCAACTATTATCCACATATGCTCGCCTCCGGGCAAAAACAGCGGGTAGCTCTGGCGCGGGCACTGATATTACAACCACAAATTATTGTCGCAGATGAAGCATTGGCTTCCCTTGATATGTCGATGCGCTCCCAAATCATCAACTTAATGCTGGAGCTACAGGAAAAACACGGTATTTCTTATATCTATGTAACCCAACACCTAGGTATGATGAAACATATCAGTGACCAAGTGCTGGTGATGCATCAAGGAGACGTTGTTGAACGTGGGAATACAGCCGAAGTACTGGCTTCTCCGCTGCATAATATTACACGCAAATTGATAGCCAGTCATTTTGGTGAAGCATTACCCGCTGAAGCATGGCGACAGGATATCATCTAAAATTGTAATTTTGACTGGATGTATTTTATTCACTGATCGGAACAGCGTGTGAAACTCACCACATTTCTTTCCGGCATGATAGAATCGTCCCCGTTTATTAACAATAAACACCATAGTTATATTATGGGTATTATTTTTGTCACTCTATGACTATTGGTGTTTGCTCACAAAGAACAATAAGGATACTGCTATGGGTTTCATGACCGGCAAGCGCATTCTCATTACTGGCGTCGCCAGCAAACTGTCTATCGCTTATGGAATTGCCAAGGCAATGCACGATCAAGGAGCAGAGCTGGCTTTTACTTACCAAAATGACAAATTGAAACCTCGTGTCGAAGAATTCGCCGCATCACTGAATTCTAATATCGTTCTGCCGTGTGATGTGGCTGAAGACGAAAGTATCGACGCATTGTTCGTTGAACTGGGTAAAGTATGGCCTAAATTCGATGGTTTCGTTCACTCTATCGGCTATGCGCCAGCTGATCAGCTTGATGGTGATTATGTTAACGCTGTTACCCGTGAAGGCTTCAAAATTGCACATGATATCAGTGCATATAGCTTTGTTGCGATGGCGAAAACATGCCGCCATATGCTGAATCCTAATTCTGCCCTGCTCACCTTGAGCTATCTGGGTGCAGAACGTGCGATCCCTAACTATAACGTAATGGGTCTGGCTAAAGCTTCCCTCGAAGCGAACGTTCGTTATATGGCAAATGCGATGGGTGTTGAAGGTATCCGCGTTAACGGTATTTCTGCTGGCCCAATCCGTACTTTGGCAGCATCTGGTATCAAAGACTTCCGTAAAATGCTGGCACACTGTGAAGCAGTTACGCCTATCCGCCGCACTGTAACGACAGAAGATGTCGGTAATGCGGCTGCATTCCTGTGCTCTGATCTGTCTGGTGGTATTACAGGTGAAATCCTGCACGTTGATGGCGGTTTCAGCATCGCAGCTATGAATGAGTTAGAACTGAAATAATCTCACACTCCAATAGCTGATTGATCTATCAATAAGCCCGGCAAGATAATCTCATGGCTGGGCTTATTTTCTTCCCTTCTATCCCGTCATCTTTCAGTTGCAGTTTTGTTGGATTCGCTCCCTTGCCATCGCGCTGCACCTTTAAATTAATTGGGTATATCATACTCTCACAACCCCTTATTTATTTTGACCTGATTATCACATTACAACAGATAAAAATTTCTTATTTTTATTAATTATTGAATTAAAATATCGCCTTGTGCTTGAAATGCGGTTCAATAAGATATTACATTCAACTTATGGGCAATTGATATAAAATAACAAGATAAATTAATAGCATAATAAATGACTGGTGTTCTTTCGTTGTATTGTATACCCGTAGTCTTTCAAGTTGCAGCTTTGTTGGCTGCGCTCACTCACCCCAGTCACATAGTTAGCTATGTTCTTGGGGATTCATTCCCTTGCCGTCGTGCTGCATCTTGAAATCCATTGGGTATATCCCTAGATTGAAAACATAATTAAGGAACGACATATGAAATTGTATTACTCGCCGGGTGCTTGTTCACTTTCTCCCCATATCATGCTTCGCGAAGCTGGATTGGATTTCAGTATCGTAAAAGTCGATTTAATGAATAAAAAAACAGAAAGTGGAGATAACTTCCTCGCTATCAGTCCCAAAGGCCAAGTACCCACGCTTCAGCTTGATAACAATCAGATTCTAACGGAAGTACCTGCCATTATTAAATATATTGCCGATCAAAAACCCGAGAAAAATTTAATTGCACCAACCGGTACAATGGAGCACTACCACCAAATCGAATGGCTAAGCTATATTTCCAGCGAATTACATCAAAACTTTATGCCATTACTTCCAATAATGGCTACACCGGAAGCATATGTTGCTATCGTAATGAAAAAATTAATGCTCCGCCTCACTTATATTGATAGTGTGTTGGCAAAATTCCCTTATATTACCGGAGAAAATTTCACCATTGCGGACTCTTATTTATTTGCCGTCAGTCAATGGGTGCCTAGAACTAAATTAGATATTTCTGAATTAGTACATTTAAACGCATATATGGACATGATTAAGCAACGTCCGAGCGTTCACGATGCTTTAAAAGCTGAAGGGTTAATTTAAATCTGATAGTTTTTAATTTCCGGTAATACATGCTTCCGGTAATATACTACCGGAAGCTCAGGAAGACTAAATCCCTTCGTCTTTCAAGTTGCAGCTTTTCTGGTGAATCTCATTCACTCTGATTGCCATTTTTATAAACAAACGCTCACTTACGCTACCGGAGATTCATCCCCTTATCATCGTACTGAAACTCGAAATCCATTGGATATATAATCTCTATATATCAGTCAATTGATATTGCATTGAATTGATGTGTTGGTGCAACCATCTTATCCTGAGCAGCAATGAGTTGTAGCTCATATTCTCCCCGTGCTTGCGTCTCCAGCATAACTTCATAGACCGCCGAAGTAACATGTTCTAATGCTGCTTTTAATACATCATCAGTCAAAGATAGACTTTTCAGTAAATTGACCAGTAATAAACCGCTCGTCAAATCACCAACACCAACAGGTTGCCGTTCACCAGTATCAATCAATGGGCGGCTAATATGCCAGCTATGTTCTTTAGTTACCAAAAGCATTTCAAAACAATCTGCCCGATAGCCTGCCCGACTAAGGTGTTTAACTAACACAATCTTAGGCCCTTTTTCACATAACTCACGTGAGGCGGATATAGTCTGTTCTACATTTTCAATTTTCCGCCCAGTCAGCGTTTCAAGCTCCAATAAATTAGGCGCAATAATATCACTGACGGGTAATGCCTCTTCACAAAAAAATTCAGCGACTCCCGGAACAACAATACAACCTTTTTCGGGATGCCCCATTACAGGATCACAGAAATACCATGCATCAGGATTAGCTTGCTTAACCTGTTTAACGATATCAAGAACATAGCGGCCTTGCTCTGCTGAACCAATATAACCACTCAATACCGCATTGCAGGATGTTAATTTATCAATTTCACCAATTCCCTGCACAATTTCAGTTAAATGTTCAGGTGACATCACACAACCACGCCATTGAGGATATTGGGTGTGATTAGAAAACTGAACCGTATTTAGTGGCCATACGTTCACACCCATACGATTCATCGGAAAAACAGCCGCACTATTTCCTGCATGACCAAAGACAACATGAGATTGAATTGATAGAATATTTTTCATGGTAAGGTTTAGTTTGACCCGAATTTTTGATAAGAAATTGAACTAACAGCCTGTTTCAATAACAGAATGTCAGACGAATAACAAACCGATCTAAGAAGGAACAGGCTACGGACAAATTAGTCGAAATTTTCTGTGATGTCGATGATTTTTGCCGTTTTTTGATTCCGTAATGGAAACAATTTTGTCTCAAATAAGGTCATCGGCAGATCCTCGTTCACATGTCACATTATCGTAATTTTACGGCCTTCTGCACAGCATATTATTTGGTGATATCATCATAATATTTGTTTTACAAACATTATGATGTAACTAAATATTGCGAAGAAAAATGAAAAAATAAAGGCTAGGTTATAAACCTCTGTATCTTGAAATTCATTGAATATAATAACAACTAGTATTAGAATCATTTTGAACTTAGCCAATACTAAAAATTTTCATATACTTCATATAGACATCGATTTTTATGTACAAGCTGACAGCAATAACAACATCTACTGGAATAGGCTTTTAACTCCTATTTCTACTATATATGCCATATGCCATATGCCATATGCCCAATGGATTTTAAGATGCGGCAAGTGTAAAAACATAAAGAGGTTAAAATGATCAAGTTAAAAAATAATAAGATAAAAATAATTGTTTTTATTCTATTTCTTATTGCCTTCCTTATCTATTATATTTGGGGAAGAAGTAACCCTAATGCATTATGGGAAATAGTCAACCAACAATGTGTACCTAATCAAATTAAAAATGCTAATCCATCACCTTGTTTAAAAGTCGATTTAGATAAAAAATATGTCCTATTTAAAGATGAAAAAGGTCCTAAACACGATTTAATCATGCCAACATATAAAGTGACAGGTATTGAGTCTCCTGAGTTACAAAAAAAATCTTCACCCTCTTTTTTTTCATATGCATGGGATGAAAGAAGTAATTTAACTAAAGGAGACAATAAAAATATAGATGATAATAGAATTTCATTAGCAGTGAACTCTAAGTATGGTAGATCACAAGATCAGTTACATATTCATCTATCTTGTCTGAAAAAAGAAGTTTCAGTTGCGCTTGAAAAAGACAAAGACGCTATTAGCAATGATTGGAAAGTGTTGCCATCTAAATTAGAAGGCCATACCTATTTAGTTAAAAAACTGGAAAGCAATGATCTATACAAAGAGAATCCTTTCAAACTATTACAGAACTATATTTCTGGAATAGATGATGATATCGAATATTATGGATTGGCTGTATCAAAACTGAAAGATGGTTCAATGGTTTTACTTGCTAATAGATTTGATTTATTAGAATTAAACCTTGGTTCTGCTGGTGAAATACTGGACTATAAATGCAATGTGAATTAAATCCATGTATTTAATATAGTTTATTTTTTCTGGTCGTTATTGTCACAAATCAGAAGCAATAAAAGGATGCAGAGTGGCAATAACACCCAGCCAATGATACACCGACAGCTGCCACAAGCGGATCTTGTCTCTGGCACCGGGAAGATTGGCAATGACGGATTCGTGGCTTAATGGATATTGTTAGCCCATACCCAAGAAATAAACATGGTACAGTAAAAGTGTAGCAATATCAGGAGTAACTATCAGGACAGGAGTAATAACAATAGTCACGCGGCTAAGCTATGTTTCTCAATTGATTTATTAAACAAACACATATTAAACTGAAAGATAATTAAAGAACACTGCGTATTAAACAAAAAATAATATAGACTTAAATCCGAATAACAATCAATATTGCAGGACAAAGAATAACTTACAGAGAAATACAAGGAAAAATAATAACCATCAAAAATTACAAACAAATAAATGATATAGAATAGCTATCAAAAAATGAAACAGTTTACTCACTAAATTAAACAACCTTTAACTATTTTTATAAGGGAGAATGCTGTAAGGTCGCAAAGTTAATCATATTTATACAACGTCAGATAACACAAAATCATATTAATTGAACTTAATTAATGTAGATTTTAAACCAAAAATAATTATAGCAGGAAAAACCATATAATATGAGCGTGAACATGAACCCCATATTCTTCATATTTCAGGTCATTCATTTGTGGTCTGCATTAATTAGTCTAAATAACATAGTGAATTATTCCCCCTGTAATTTATCACTTCACACAAAGAAAGTTAAAATTCTATTCTTTTTATCATCAAAATAAATTTAATTAAATTTATTAAAACCTCGTTATCTACTTGTTGTATTGTGGATTGAAATTAACTTGTGAACGGAATGCATTCGTATAATTTATTATGATAAAATCTGAATATTTAGTAAATTCGAATTTATATAACCTCCATCCTGCCCAAGAAGATGTGTTTTATGAACAAACACTCTATAAAGGCAGTGCCCTGCACAATATTGGCTGGTGTACCTTAATGGAAGGTGAAGTTGATATCGCGATTTTGCAACAGGCATGGGATCTTTTGTACCAGAATATCGATGTACTACGGTTGCATATGTCGATTAATTCAGATCATGAAGCCCTACAATGTATTGAGAATAAAGCGGAAGTAGGAATAATCACAATTCAAGATTTTTCAATGCAGTCAGCTACTGAAGAAAAAGTGAAACTTTGGCTACAGCAGCAAGTTGATATTCCTATCAAGTTTCCGAATGAAACCCTATATCACGCTTCATTGATCACCATTAACGACGAGAAATATTATTTCTTCACTAAATTTCATCATATCATCATTGATGCATTAGGTTTATTCCGCCTGCATGAATATATCCATCAGTTATATTCATGCCTTAAAAATGGGACCTCAACAGCTTGGTTATCCGAAATTCCTCAATATTTAGACTCTGTAACCAAAGCAAGAGAGTATTTAAACTCACCTAATTACAAAAAAGATAATGACTATTGGTATAATTTCTTAAAAGAAAATGAATCTCACCAATTAACACCTTATTATCAGAGCACCGGCTTCAGTAACAAAACGATTACATTACCGCTTTCCGTTAAAAAATCCCTATATGCTTTTTGTGAAAAAAACAAAAGTAATCTTAGCTCCGCTTTTTCGTGTCTTGTCAGTATTATGATGTCCGCACTAACAGGGCAACAAGAATTGACCTTTAACACTGTTACACACGGCAGAAAGACAAAATCAGAAAAATCCACCATCGGAATGCAGGCAAATGTGTATCCGGTGCATTGCCCTATTTCCGACACAGCCAGTGTGGCAGAACAAATTAAACAAATAGAGTCATCAATAAAAAGTAGTTACCAACATTGCTCATTCCCTCAGTCTCATCTTGCCCGAATAGCCAACAATCAAGGTTTTTTTTTACCTAATATCCTTATCGCTTACGAAAAGTTTTCAGAGCCTGATACTGAATTTGCCCGTATTCATCATTACCACATACATCCGACAATCAGTAACCATCCGGTCATTTTTCGGTTAAAGGATTATGGGAATGATCAGGAATTAAAAATAACGATTAATTATTCACAGCAATATTTTAGTGATTCAGATGTAAATAACATGCTTGAGCGACTTGAGCGTTTATTTATTGCTCTTATTGATAAACCTTTCTCTTTAGTGAATGAACTCCCTATCTTATTAGAACAAGAGCGTCAGACTCTGCTGCATACTTGGAATCAAACTGACCCACTCTATTCACAAAATGAAACCTTGCAACTTGAAACTTTGCAACAACAGTTCGAAGCACAGGCGGTAAGTACACCCGATAACGTAGCGTTGATATTTGAAGATGAAACGCTGACCTACCGCCAGCTTAATGAACGGGCGAATCAGTTAGCTTGTGTTATCCGCGAACAGTGTCAGCAACAAAATGGGGCACCAATGCAAGCAGGTACGTTGATAGCCCTCTATCTTGACCGCAGTCTGGAGATGGTTATCAGTATTCTGGCGGTGCTGAAAGCCGGTGGTGCTTATGTGCCCATTTCACCGGAATACCCAACCGAACGAGTGCAGTTTATTCTGGAAGATACACAATCTCCCTGTGTAATAACGCAACAACAGTATTTAATGGCACTGAAAGCGTATACACAATCACTGGTTACCCAACCCAAATCGCTCGCTGTGGATAATGGTTTATTAACGGAAAGCCAGCCAGTCGAAAACCTTGCTCAGATAAATACGTCTACCGATCTTGCCTATGTCATCTACACATCAGGAACAACCGGGCAGCCGAAAGGCGTGTTGCAGACTCACCATAATGTTTCACGTTTATTTACAACTACCCAAAAGCATTATCAATTTGACCAGAAGGATACTTGGGTTCTTTATCATACCTATGCCTTTGATTTCAGTGTCTGGGAGTTATGGGGTGCCCTGCTTTATGGCGGGCGGCTGATTATTCCAACCGCAGAATGCACAAAAGATTTTGCCAGATTCAGCCAACTCTGTTCGCATCAGAAAGTCACTGTTCTGAACCAAACTCCGGGAGCATTTTATGCTTTTACTGATGCCTCATTGATTGCGGGAACTGAATTTCCCGATCTTCGCTATGTGATTTTCGGCGGAGATAAACTCAATCCTGTGCAATTGAAGCCTTGGTGGGACAATTATGGCGATCAGTCACCAAGCTTAATCAATATGTATGGGATAACAGAAACCACTGTCCATGTTACCTATAAGAAATTAACAAAAGACAACACAGTAGCCACCTCCAACATTGGTCTGCCGTTAAACGATCTGCATGCCTATGTGTTGAATGGTTCCGGTCATCTGGTTCCTATCGGAGCACCGGGTGAACTGTACATCGGTGGTGCCGGTCTGGCTCCGGGTTATTTAAACCGACCTGAACTGACGGCAGAACGTTTTGTGGAAAATCCTTTCGCCACCGCAGAAGATAGAGCAAAGGGTTATACCCGCCTGTATAAAACCGGCGATTTGGTGCGCTGGCTGCCAAATGGTGAACTGGAATATCTGGGGCGCAATGACTTTCAGGTCAAGATCCGCGGTTACCGCATTGAGCTGGGAGAAATTGAAAGCGCCCTCGCCTCACATCCACAAGTAAAACAGGCCGTCGTGATTGACCATGAACATAAAGGGAACAAAGTTCTGGCAGCCTATCTGATCACAGAAAGCACAGAGAATGAGCTGTCCGATGAAATATTAATAGGGTATCTCTCCGCCTGTCTGCCGGAATATATGATCCCCGCCAGCTTTACCCATATTGAAACTATCCCCTTAACACTGAATGGCAAAGTGGATCGTCGCGCTCTGCCAGAACCGGTGTGGGGAAATCAAGACAATTACATCGCTCCCCGTAATGTATTGGAAACGCAGCTTTGTGTTATCTGGCAGGATGTTTTGGGGCTGGAGCGTATCGGTATTGACGATAATTTCTTCCGGGTTGGGGGTAACTCCCTGATGGCAATTCAGCTTATCGCCGCCATCCGGCGTGTATTGGAACGAGAAGTTTCACTGGCTCAAGTATTCGAGTTAAAAACCATCTCCAGACTGGCTGTCCATATGGGACAGCAGATAGACACCGTTATTCCCCATCTTGAGTTGGAACATTACCCCCTGTCATTTGCCCAAGAGCGCATGTTGTTTATCGAACGTTTTGAACAGGGTGCCAACATGTACCATATTCCCTATTTGGTACAACTCAATAGCAGTGCCAAACTGCCACTACTGGAAAAGGCAATTAACCGGGTGATTGACCGCCACTCCGTGATGAAGACGGTATACCGCACTCACGATGATGGTCATGAATATCAACATGTGTTAGATGGTCACCTCACATTCAGAACACAGTCTTGTAATAGCATTAATGTCCTGATGGAAACAGTACACACTGATCTCCTTACCCCGTTTGATCTGACAACTGAGCCGGGCTTGCGTCTGTATCACTATCAGGTAGAAAGCCAGCAAGTGAAAAATCAGCATTATCTGTTGTTCCTATGGCACCACATCGCCTTTGATGGTTGGTCTATTGATATTTTTATGGATGAATTGTCAGAGACTTATCAAGCTTTACAAGCAGGCCGTGACAGCCAATTACCGCCTCTGGATATCACTTATGGCGATTATGCTGTATGGCAGCGGGATTATTTACAGGGTGAAATCAGAGAGCGCCAACTGACATATTGGCAGGAAACATTGACGGGTTATGAACCCCTGGATTTACCAACTGATCGCCCCCGACCGACCCACGTTGACTATCAGGGCCGTGACTTCAACTTTACGTTGGAGAGTACACTATCAAACCAGTTGAGGGATCTGGCAAAAGCACAGGAAACCACCCTGTATACCGTACTCCTCAGTGCTTTTTATGTCACACTGGCAAAATTATCAGGACAAGATGACATTGTGCTGGGTACGCCTACCGATAACCGCCATCATGCGCAAACCCAGCCCCTGATTGGTATGTTTGTCAACTCACTGGTATTGAGAACACAGCTTCAACAAACCACCAACGTAGAAGTCCTGATTCGACAAATCCACTCAGCCATCGTTGAAGCCAAGAGGCATCAGGATATTCCATTTGAGCAATTAGTGGATACCTTACAGGTTGAGCGTGATACCTCTCGTCACCCTATTTTTCAGGTGATGTTTGGGTTACAGAGCTTCGGAGAATACCCGTCAGACAACCGTCTGCCATTCAGTCTGGTTCAGCCCAATATGCCTCTGTACAGTCCGGCCAAGTTTGATCTGAGCCTATTTATTTCCGATGGGCAAACCAACCTTATTGGCAGCCTCAATTACGCCGTCACTCTGTTTGATGAAACCACCATCATCCGGCTCACCGACATCTACCAACAGGTGCTGATCGCATTCGTCGCAAATCAGAAACAAACGCTTTCTGAACTTGATCTCCTATCCGCACAGGAACGCAATACCCTGCTGCATACGTGGAACCAAACTGATACACCTTACCCGCAGAATAAAACCCTGCAACAATTGTTTAAATCTCAGGTAGAAAAGACACCCGATAACGTAGCACTGGTATTTGAGGGGGAAACGCTCACTTATCATCAACTCAACGAACGGGCAAACCAACTGGCTGGGGTTATTCGTGAACATTATCAGCAACGGCTTGATGCACCCTTGCAAGCAGATACACCAATAGCCCTCTATCTTGACCGCAGTCTGGAAATGGTGGTCAGTATCCTTGCGGTGCTGAAAGCAGGCGGTGCTTATGTGCCCATTTTGCCGGAGTATCCGGCAGAGCGTGTCAATTTCATTCTGCAAGATGTCCAGGCGCTATGTATCATTTCCCGACAACAGTATCTGGCAACACTGGCGGAATACACTCAAGCATTCGCTGAACAACCCACACTGATAGCGGCAGATGATCAGACAATCATCGCAAGCCAGCCTGTGGAAAATCCGTTACAGATCAACAAACCGACCGATCTGGCTTATATCATTTATACCTCTGGAACCACAGGCCAGCCAAAAGGGGTCATGACAGAGCACAGAAATGTCATACATATGGCGGCTGCACAGGCCAAATTCTTTAATGCACCAAACAGAAATAAGGCATTGATGTTCGCCAATTATATCTTTGATGGTTCTGTTTTCGAATTATTCCCCAGTTTATTTAATGGACTGACGATTTACATTTGCAGTGAAAAAGAGCGCCACCTTCCTGCCATTGCAGAACTCATTCAGCAAGAAGGCATTCAAATAGCTGCATTACCGCCAGCCATACTGAAATTATTAACTGAAACTGAATTTCCCTCCTTGCAGGTATTGGTTACGGCGGGAGAAGCTCCTTCTCTGGATTTTCTTGAACACTTTAGCCGTTACAGCCAGATATTGAATTCTTATGGCCCGACAGAAGTCACCGTTTGTGCGACCGAAAAACTGTATCAACATGGAGATATTGCTACCAATATTGGTAAGGCTATTAATAATGCCCGCCTTTACGTTCTTGATAGTTACGGTAATCTATCCCCAATCGGTACACCGGGAGAGCTGTATGTCGGTGGTGCCGGACTGGCACGGGGTTATTTAAACCGGCCTGAACTGACGGCAGAACGTTTTATAGAAAATCCTTTTGCCAGTGCGGAAGATAAAGCCCGTGGTTACACCCGCCTGTATAAAACCGGCGATTTGGTGCGCTGGCTGCCAAACGGTGAGCTGGAATATCTGGGACGCAATGACTTTCAGGTTAAGATCCGCGGTTACCGCATTGAGTTGGGGGAAATTGAAAACGTTCTGACTTCCCATCCGCAAGTAAAACAGGCCGTGGTGATTGCCTATGAGCGCAAAAACAATGACGTACTGGCAGCCTATCTGGTCACAGACGGCGAACTGCCCGATGAAAACCTGATTAAGCACCTTTCCGCCTGTTTGCCGGAATACATGATCCCCGCCAGTTTTACCCGCATTGCCTCCATACCATTAACGCTGAACGGTAAACTGGATCGCCGTGCCCTGCCAGAACCCATGTGGAAAAACCAAAACAGTTATTCCGCCCCCCGCAATGCACTGGAAACTCAGCTTTGTGTTATTTGGCAGGATGTTCTGGGGCTGGAATCTGTTGGCATTGACGATAATTTCTTCCGGATTGGCGGCAACTCTCTGATAGCCATTAAACTAATGGCAGTGATCCGCCAGCGTTTGGCAACAGATGTCACACTGGCTCAGTTGTTTGAACTGAAAACCATCGCGGGTCTGGCAGATGCTATAAACAGAGAACAACCGGGGCAACAAGCCTGTACGGTTATACCTCACCTGAATGCCGAACACTATCCGCTCTCGTTTGCCCAAGAGCGGATGTTATTTATCGAGCAGTTTGAACAAGGCAGCTCCGCCTACCATATTCCTTATCTGGTTCAGTTGGATAACGATGCCTGCCTGCCCCTGTTAGAAACCGCCATTAACCAATTGGCTGAACGCCATACGGTGATAAAAATGGTGTACCTCAATCGTGATGATGGGCAAACCCACCAGCAGCGGCTGAACAGCCGTTTAGTCATCCGGCAAACACCACCCTGTGACGATATTGACAGACTGATGGACACAGTACGTGCTGAAATCGCCATTCCCTTTGATCTGACCACCGAACCCAGCCTGCGCCTGCGTCATTATCAGATCAACAATAAACAACAGACCCGCGATAAGCATTACCTGTTAATGATGTGGCACCATATCGCCTTTGATGGCTGGTCAGCCGGTATCTTTATGGATGAACTGGCAGAACTTTACCATGCCTTGTCAGAAAACCGTACCAGCCAACTGCCGCCTCTGGATATCTCCTATGGCGATTATGCTGTATGGCAGCGAGATTATTTACAGGGTGATACCGGTGAATGCCAGCTTGCCTATTGGCAACAAACCCTGGCGGGTTATGAGCCACTGGCTCTGCCGACCGATCGGCTCCGACCCACCCATATCGATTATCAAGGCCGGGACTTCAATTTTACACTGGAGAGTCGCTTATCAAACCAGTTAAGGGATCTGGCAAAAGCACAGGAAACCACCCTGTATACCGTGCTGCTCAGTGGTTTTTATGTCACGCTGGCAAAATTATCCGGTCAGGATGACATTGTGCTGGGTACGCCTGCGGACAACCGCCATCATACCCAGACTCAGCCCCTGATTGGTATGTTTGTCAATTCACTGATATTGAGAGCACAGCTCCAGCAAACCAACAGTGTGGAAACACTGATCGGACAGATTCATCAGTTGGTTACGGAATCCAAAGCCCATCAGGACATGCCGTTTGAGCAACTGGTTGAAGCGCTGGGAACAGAACGTGATACTTCCCGCCATCCGATTTTTCAGGTGATGTTTACCCTACAGAATTTTGATGAAAGTCAGCCAAACAGGCTCAGGTTACCGTTCAGTCCGGTTGCGATGGACGAAACCTTATACAGCCCGGCCAAATTTGATCTGAACCTGATTCTGTCCGACGGGCAGGCCAACATCAGCGGATACCTGAATTATGCCATCAGTCTGTTTGACGAAGCCTCCATCATAAGACTGGCTGATATTTACCAACGGGTGCTTACCGCTTTCGTGACAGACCAGAAACAAGCGCTTTCTGAACTTGATATCCTCTCCGCACAAGAACATCATACCCTGCTGCACACGTGGAACCCGACTGACTTTGCCCCCTATTCACAAGACCAGACTTTGCAACAACGGTTCGAAGCACAAGTTGCGGCTACACCGGATAACGTGGCACTGGTGTTTGAAGGAGAAGCATTAACCTACCGCGAGCTTAACGAACGGGCAAATCAACTGGCTTCAGTGCTTCGTGAAAACTATCAGCAACAGCACCATAAACCAATGCCAGTCAATACACTCGTTGCCTTGTATCTCGACCGCAGTCTGGAAATGGTCATCAGTATTCTGGCCGTGCTGAAAGCTGGCGGCGCTTATGTACCCATTTCGCCGGAATACCCACCAGAACGTGTCGATTTTATTCTGCAAGATAGCCAGACTCCGTGCATACTGACCCAGCAACGCTATCTGGCCGCACTGGCAGAATACACCCGGTCACTGTCTGATCGCCCCATCCTGATCGCAGCTGATGACCAGAGCGTGACCACCCGCTATTCAGGAGAGAATCCTGTACCGATGAGCCGTGCGGATGATCTGGTGTACGTCATCTACACCTCAGGCACGACCGGAAAACCTAAAGGCGTATTGCAGACCCACCATAATGTGGTGCGTTTATTTACTGCCACTCAAGAGCAATATCAATTTAACCACCATGATACTTGGGTGCTGTACCATGCCTACACTTTTGATTTCAGCGTATGGGAGTTGTGGGGCGCACTACTCTATGGTGGACGCTTGGCCATTCCTACCATTGAGTGCACAAAAGATTTTATTCAGTTCAGCCGGCTCTGCTCAGACCAGAAAGTGACTGTCCTGAACCAGACCCCGGGGGCATTTTATGCCTTTGTTGATACCTCATTGAAGACTAATGCAGCCTATCCCTATCTTCGGCTGGTGATTTTTGGCGGCGATAAGCTGAATCAGGTTCAGTTGCATCCGTGGTGGGCGAAGTATGGGGATCACACTCCCGTTTTGGTCAACATGTATGGGATCACCGAAACCACGGTTCATGTTACTTATAAAAAATTAACAAAAGACGATACAGCAACAGCCTCCAACATTGGCCGGCCGCTAAGCGACATCTCAGCCTATGTGTTGGACAGTTTCGGTCATCTTGCCCCGATTGGCGCCCCCGGAGAGCTATATGTCGGTGGTGCTGGACTGGCACGGGGTTATTTAAACCGGCCTGAACTGACGGCAGAACGTTTTATAGAGAATCCGTTTGCCAGTACAGAAGACAAGGCTCTCGGTTATACCCGCCTGTATAAAACCGGCGATTTGGTACGCTGGTTACCGAACGGAGAGCTGGAATATCTGGGACGCAATGACTTTCAGGTCAAGATCCGCGGCTACCGCATTGAATTGGGGGAAGTTGAAAACATCTTGGCTTCCCATCCGCAGGTGAAACAGGCCGTGGTGATTGCCCGTGAACACAAAGGCCATGATGTACTGGCAGCCTATCTGGTCACGGACAGCGAACTGTCCGATGAGACGTTAATTAATTACCTTTCCGCCCGATTGCCGGAATATATGATCCCCGCCAGTTTTACCCGCATTGCCTCCATACCATTAACGTTGAACGGGAAACTGGATCGCCATGCCCTGCCAGAGCCGGTATGGGAAAACCAAAACAATTATGTCGCGCCCCGCAATGCACTGGAAATCCAGCTTTGTCTCATCTGGCAGGATATCCTGGGGCTGGACAAAGTTGGCATTAATGACAATTTTTTCCGTGTGGGAGGCAACTCCCTGATGGCCATTCAACTGACGGCGGCGATCCGCCAGCGTTTGGCAACAGATATCACACTGGCTCAGTTGTTTGAGCTGAAAACCATCGCGGGTCTGGCAGATGCTATAAATAGAGAACAACCGGGGCAACAAACCTGTACGGTTATTCCTCACCTGAATGCCGAACACTACCCGCTCTCGTTTGCCCAAGAGCGGATGTTATTTATTGAGCAGTTTGAGCAAGGCAGCTCTGCCTACCATATTCCTTATCTGGTTCAGTTGGATAACGATGACTCTCTGCCTCTGTTAGAGACCGCCATTAACCAATTGGCTGAACGCCATACAGTGATAAAAATGGTGTACCTCAATCGTGATGATGGGCAAATCCACCAGCATAAGTTAGACAAGCGTTTGGTCATACAGCCAATACTGTCCTGTGACGATATTGACAGGCTGATGGACACAGTGCGGGATGAAATCGCCATTCCCTTTGATCTGACCACCGAACCCAGCCTGCGTCTGTGTCATTATCAGACCCGTGATAAGCATTACCTGTTAATGTTGTGGCACCATATCGCCTTTGATGGCTGGTCAGCCGATATTTTTATGGATGAACTGGCAGCGCTTTATCATGCCCTGTCAGAAGGCCGCGACAGCCAACTGCCGCCTCTGGATATCTCCTATGGTGACTATGCCGCATGGCAGCGGGATTATTTACAGGGTGATACCGGTGAATACCAGCTTGCCTATTGGCGACAAATTCTGGCCGATTATGATCCGCTGGATTTACCCGCAGATCATCCCAGACCGGCTCAGGTGAATTATCAGGGTCGTGACTTCGGTTTTACACTGGAGAGCCGCTTATCAAACCAGTTAAGGGATCTGGCAAAAACGCAGGAAACCACCTTGTATACCGTGCTGCTCAGTGGTTTTTATGTCACGCTGGCAAAATTATCCGGTCAGGACGACATTGTGCTGGGTACACCTACCGATAACCGACACCATGCCCAAACCCAGCCCCTGATCGGTATGTTCGTTAACTCAATGGCCTTAAGAACCCAGCTTCGACAAAGCGCCAGTGTGGAAACGCTGATTGAGCAGATTCATCAGTTGGTTATAGAATCCAAAGCCCATCAGGATATGCCGTTTGAACAACTGGTTGAAGCACTGGATATCGAACGTGACACTTCCCGTCACCCGATTTTTCAGGTGATGTTCAGTTTACAAAATTTTGGTGATAGCCAGCCAAAAGGAGGCAATCTTCCGTTCCGTCCGGTTACGATGGGTGAAAACTTATACAGTCCGGCCAAATTTGACCTGAGCCTGTTTCTGTCCGACGGACAGGCCAACATCAGCGGATGCCTGAATTACGCCATCAGCCTGTTTAATGAAGCCAGCATCGTGAGACTGGCTGGCATCTATCAACAAGTACTGGCCGCCTTCGTGGCAAACCAAAAACAACCGCTGTCCGGGCTTGATATCCTGTCTGCACAAGATCGCCATTTGCTGCACCGTTGGAACCAGACGGATGCGCCTTATCCGCAGGACAAGACCCTGCAACAACTGTTTGAAGCGCAGGCCGCCCAACGCCCCCAGGCCATCGCCGTCATATTTGAAGAGCAACGGATAAGCTATGGTGAACTCAACCGGCGTGCCAACCGTCTGGCTCATCACCTGATGGCACTGGGGGTACGGCCGGATGATCGGGTTGCCCTTTGCCTCGAACGCAGCCCGGACATGGTGGCGGGGATACTCGCCATCCTCAAGGCGGGCGGGGCCTATGTGCCGCTCGATCCGGCCTATCCGTCAGAACGGCTGGCTTATATGCTTGAAGATGCCGCTCCCGTGGCCTTATTGACGCTGACCACTCTGGCTGAAAAACTGACCCGCACCATCCCGACAATATTGCTCGATAATCAGGCGCTGTGCCTTGAAACCCTGCCGGACAATAATCCGGATACGCAAGCACTGGGGCTGACATCACGCCATCTGGCCTATGTAATCTACACCTCCGGCTCCACCGGACAGCCGAAAGGCGTGATGGTCGAGCACCGCAGTGTCCTGCGCCTGATTATCAACAATGGCTTTGCCGATATCGGTCCCGATGACTGCATCGCCCATTGTGCCAATATTTCATTCGATGCCGCCACGTGGGAAGTCTGGTCAGGTTTAGTTCATGGTGCCCGTCTTCTGCTGATACCGGAAAAAACCCTGCTGCAACCCACCCATTTTGGTCAGTGCCTGTCAGCAGAAAAAGTCAGCGCCCTGTTCCTGACCACCGCTCTGTTTAACCAGTATGCGAGTTTAATTGCCCCGTCGCTGTCAGGCCTGCGTTATGTCCTGTTCGGGGGCGAAAAAAGTGATCACCGGGCCGCCATCCGCCTGAAAGCGGAACAGGCACCCGCCCACCTGCTGCATGTTTACGGGCCGACAGAAACCACCACATTCGCCACGGCCTACGACATTCCAGTGATCGAAGATGAAAATGAAAACGGAACACTCCCTATCGGGCAGCCTATCAGTAATACCCGCATTTATATTCTGGACAAACTGGGCCGACCCGTTCCCATCGGGGCGGCGGGGGAAATCCATATTGGGGGCGATGGCGTTGCCCGCGGTTATCTGAATCGCCCTGAACTGACCGCAGAACGTTTCATCAATGATCCATTCTCCCCCCAGCCGGAAGCCAGAATGTATAAAACCGGTGATCTCGCCCGCTGGTTACCAGACGGCAATATCGAATACCTTGCCCGCAATGATTTTCAGGTCAAGCTGCGCGGTTTCCGCATTGAGCTGGGCGAAATCGAAAATGCCCTGACCTCCCATCCACAAGTCAAGCAGGCGGTAGTCACGGCACATGAAAATAACGGGCATAAAGTACTGGCGGCTTATCTGGTCACAGAGGGAACGTTGTCAGATGAAATGCTGATTGGGCACTTATCCGAACGCCTGCCTGAATATATGCTGCCAGCCAGTTTTACCCGCATTGAGTCCATGCCGCTGACCCAAAACGGTAAAGTGGATCGCCGTGCCTTACCTGAACCAAGTTGGGGAAACAGGGATAACCATGTCGCGCCCCGCAATGCACTGGAAAACCAGCTATGTGCTATCTGGAAAGAAGCATTGGGGCTGGAGCACATCGGCATTGAGGATAACTTTTTCCGCATTGGCGGTGATTCAATTGTCAGTATCCAGTTAGTCTCTAAACTGCGTCAGGCCGGCTTCTCCCTTCAGGTTAAATCGATTTTTGAAGCACCAACCGTGGCTCAATTAGCTCAATTGTTAATACAAACTTCTGCTACAGAAAAAGTCGTTGCAGAACAGGGTTTATTGAATGGGGAATTTGGCCTGTTGCCTGTCCAACAAACATTCCTCAACTGGAATTTATCGAATCCGCATCATTGGAATCAGGCATTTATGATTCAGATCCCGGGTAATATCAGATCCATACAGATTGAACAGGCCCTGATAACACTGGCTGAGCGACATGATATGCTGCGTACGCGTTTTTTAGATACCGAAAACGGCTACCGTCAGTATTATTCTAAGGAAACATCCACTTCATCCCCCCTTTTACAATACTGCGATATTCGTGAGTTAAATAAGGCAGAACTACATCAACAATTGACCCGATGGCAAAGCGGGTTCGATTACAACAACGGGCCATTATGGCAAGCGGGGCATCTGACTGGATACGTTGATGGCAGCGCCCGTCTGTTCTTCGCATTCCACCACCTGATTATTGACGCTGTATCGTGGCGAATTATTGCTGAAGATATGCGTCTGTTATTACAGGGCATGACCTTGCCACCGAAAACCAGCAGTTATCGGCAATGGGTAGCCGCCGTCCACCATTATGCTCAACAGCATCAAAGTGAAGTGTCCTACTGGCAACGGGTGATAACAGGAAGCAGTATCAAACTCGCGCTGGATCACATCACTCAACACCCGTTGAGCATTTCTGCTGGGATGACGGACATCCTGCTGCATGAAGCCAATGCCGGTTATCACACTGAAATTAACGACTTACTGCTGAGCGCACTGACAATGGCCTTGCAGGAGACGTTCTCACGAGCCACAAACTACATCATTCTGGAAGGCCATGGACGGGAGTCGATTGATAACTTATTGGATCTTTCCGAAACCGTCGGCTGGTTCACAACCATGTATCCTGTTCGTCTGGAAATGCAGGCTGATATTGCAGAAACCATTATTCACACCAAAGAAATGCTGCGTGGCATACCAAACAAAGGCATTGGTTACAGCGCATTACATCAAGCCGGCTATCTGACAGGCGATTTGCCGGCGATCAGTTTCAACTACCTCGGGCAGTTAGGAGGTGCCAGCCATCAAGACTGGGCCATCACCAGCGATGATAGTGGCGAGATGATAGCCAAAGAAAACGGCAGCCATTTACTGCTGAGCATCAATGGCGCGGTACTGGCCGGAAAACTGCAATTCGGTGTGGATTCCCGCTTGCCGCAAACTCAGACAGCCGTGTTTATCAGGGCATTTGAACAAGCACTCAATAACATCATCAGGACTGGTCAAAATCAGGCCCAATCCGGGAGCATAAAAACCCCCAGTGATTACGGCATCAAGGGGGTTTCGATGGAGCAACTCAACCAGCTTACTCATCGCTTTGATCATGTAAGTCATGAAAACCCGCACCGCAACTCAGAAAAGAAAACTATTTTGGACGTATAAAAAATGTTGATGCTATTTAAAGAACTTAACAAAAATCATGTATCAGTATGGGTCTGTGAGAATAAGTTAAAACTGGCATTTACAGGGGAAGCTCCCCCTGTTCAACTTATTGATGAAGTTAAGCAGAGAAGAGAAAGCCTATTAGATTTTTTAAACGAAAAAAGTATCTTCTCTGAAGAAGAATTTTACCGTTTTATTTCCAATGAAAACCGCACTGATTTGGCGGGTTCTGCCATCTCGCCCAAAAATAAAATTGCAGCGATATTTTCTGCCACCAGCTTGCAGCAGGGTTTTATCTATCATCATCTGGCACAACCAGAGGACGATGCTTACCGTGTACAACTTCTGTTGGATTACCATACTCATGTGGATCTCGCCGTCTATCAGCAAGCATGGTCTCTGGCGTCACTGCGTTTTCCTATCCTCAGAACCGCATTTGATTGGGAAGGAAAAATATTACAGATAGTGACAGAAGGTTCCAGTATTGGATCGAAGCATTTTACGACCAAAGATATCAGCCACTTGTCAGAAGAAGAGCGAAACAAGGCGATTGATGCGATCCAACAAAATGACCGTATCTTGTCTTTTGATTTAAGTCAGCCGGGATTAATCCGTTTCACTTTCATCAAACAGGATGAACAGCTCACAACTGTTTTGGTCACGCTACATCATTGCATTATTGACGGCTGGAGTTACCCGATTTTATTGCAGGCAGTACATGAGTATTACAATGAACTTACGCAAGGACGCACACCAAAAATAGTGGTAGATAAAGCCTATCTGGCAACCCAGCAATATTATCTGGATCATAAATCAGAATCCGAGGCTTATTGGGCTGAACGCAAATCACAATTCGGCAGAATGAATGATTTTTCATCCTTGTTAAGTCATCGTGTTGATTTAATGCAGATAAAAACCGTTGAAAAACCTGCCGAACAGATATTCACGATACAGGGAAACACTTATGAGCAACTAAAAGATACGTGCCGGACGCAGGGAATCACTCTGAATGTGGCACTGCAATTCGCCTGGCATAAACTTCTGCACAGTTACACCGGGGATGAGCAAACCATTGTCGGCACCACCGTATCAGGACGCGATGTACCAGTGGAAGGAATTGAGTCCAGTGTTGGCTTGTATATCAATACGTTGCCACTGATGGTGCAATGGGATCAAGCCGACAGTATCGATGCTGTTTTACAAAATATCCAGAAAGATATTGCCGCACTCAACAGCCACAGTGATATCTCTCTATCTGACTTGCAATCTAATGGAGAACGGTTATTCCATAGCCTGCTGGTCTTTGAAAATTATCCTCTTCCAGAAGCGAACGAAAACAAGGAAGGTATAGAGCACACCCTGACATTCCGCCGTGCTGTCGAAAAAGTAGATTATCCGGTTCTGTTGATGTCCTACGAACACAATAACTGTTTAACAATAAAATTCAGTTATGGTGAAGACTGGCTGACGGAAAAACAGGCACAACGTTTGCTTTGCCAGCTTGAGCGGATTCTGCACGCGGTAGCATACAACCCAGGCCAGCCACATACATCAATAACTTTCCTCGGTAATGAGGAACATCATACTCTGCTGCACAGCTGGAACCAGACGGATGCGCCTTATCCGCAGGACAAGACCCTGCAACAACTGTTTGAAGCGCAGGCCGCCCAACGCCCCGAGGCCATCGCCGTCATATTTGAAGAGCAACGGATAAGCTATGGTGAACTCAACCGGCGTGCCAACCGTCTGGCTCATCACCTGATGGCTCTGGGGGTACGGCCGGATGATCGGGTTGCCCTTTGCCTCGAACGCAGCCCGGACATGGTGGCGGGGATACTCGCCATCCTCAAGGCGGGCGGGGCCTATGTGCCGCTCGATCCGGCCTATCCGTCAGAACGGCTGGCTTATATGCTTGAAGATGCCGCTCCCGTGGCCTTATTGACGCTGACCACTCTGGCTGAAAAACTGACCCGCACCATCCCGACAATATTGCTCGATAATCAGGCGCTGTGCCTTGAAACCCTGCCGGACAATAATCCGGATACGCAAGCACTGGGGCTGACATCACGCCATCTGGCCTATGTAATCTACACCTCCGGCTCCACCGGACAGCCGAAAGGCGTGATGGTCGAGCACCGCAGTGTCCTGCGCCTGATTATCAACAATGGCTTTGCCGATATCGGTCCCGATGACTGCATCGCCCATTGTGCCAATATTTCATT
>NZ_CAWQTY010000065.1:0-1279 GCF_963897815.1 Xenorhabdus sp. Sc-CR9 | reverse complement strand
ATGGTCAAGCAATGTGATTGCGGGGCACCAAGCCAAAGAAATAAGCTTAAAAAAGCCAGCTGGTGTGATGATTACCGCGCCCAAGTTTTCTTTGGCTGAATGTTAATCAAAGTATGCTCGTGCCCTGTATTCTCACCGAGGGGCCTTTCTCAATGCCATTTCAAACATTTTGGATTGGGATATGCCCAAAAACCCTATTTACTTATGGACACTCCCCATGTTTCACTGTAATGGATGGTGTTTTCCATGGACGATTGCCGCGCGAGCCGGAACACATATCTGTATGAGAAAATTTGATGCAGAAGAAGCCATCGAGCTTATACAGGAACATAACGTAACTCACTATTGCGGTGCCCCGATTGTGCATTATTCTTTAGGAAAAATGGCTCAAAAGAATGGAAAACATTTTAATGGTCTCATTTCTGGCCTGATTGCCGGTGCCCCGCCAACGGAAATGATGTTCTCCCTGTTAGATGACGTTGGTATCACAGGGACACATGTTTATGGTCTCACCGAAACTTATGGGCCTGTTGTGGTTTGTGAAAATAAGCATGAGTGGAAAAATCTGCCAAAATCAGAAATGATATTAAAGAAAATGCGCCAAGGAATTGTCTCCAATTTACAGGGGCAAGTTAGCGTTATTGATGAAGAGAGCAGACTAGAAGTTCCTTTTGATGGTAAAACCATTGGAGAGATTGCTATCCGTGGAAATATTGTCGCTTCTTACGATCCTGAGCGTCATGTTACACCGGAGACCACCAGCCAATGGTTTTACACCGGGGATTTAGCGGTCATTGATCCTGATGGTTACATAAAAATCATTGATAGGAAAAAAGATATCATTATTTCTGGAGGTGAAAATATTTCCAGCCTTGAATTGGAAAATGTACTATCCAGTTATCCGGGGGTTTTAGCCGCAGCTATCGTCGCGAAACCTGATCCGTACTGGGGAGAAGTCCCTCACGCTTTTATTGAGCTTAATGAAAATGTGTCTGTAACGGAGCGAGAGCTGGACGACTATATTTGTACGATAGTTGCCCGCTTTAAACGACCAAAAGGATATACCTTTTTAACGTTGCCCCGTAATATCAATGGTAAAATAATAAAAGAACAGTTGAGAATACAAGTTAAAAACTAATCTTATAAGACAAATATACCCGATGGATTTCAATAGCCATAAAACCCTTTTATTTTCTTTAATTCATAGTTAAAATCCACCTTTTGACTTTCTTTTGTGTATTTTCAACTTAAATTATATAAATAAATTTATCATTTGAGT
>NZ_CAWQTY010000064.1:0-1459 GCF_963897815.1 Xenorhabdus sp. Sc-CR9 | reverse complement strand
ATCACGAGTCGTATCGTGCATCAATTCGAGGGCGCGTTTTTGTTCTGGTGTCAGATGAATTTTCATGGCTGCAAGCATGATCGGGTTTGGATAAGAAATCAAGCATCTTCAATGGCGATTGGTATATGTACAAACAAAAAATGCCCTCAATACAATACATAGCAATAGATTTTACACTATTTAGATAGGAAAAATTGAGATTAGTTTCAAGATGAGAATGGGAACACTACAGGGCAGAACCCCGCCCTTTAACATATGGAATTTTTCCGTATGTACTGGACGGCTTAAACTCAAGCCCTCTTCTGTGGTTACTTCCACCCTGATCGATTCACTTATTGATTTTGACAAGGCTGTCACTTTGACCACAGAGGATATTGGTATTCCTTTGCGCCGGGTTATCACGTACCCAACACACGAAAGCACAAGGCATGCGAGAAATTTCTCACACCCTCACCCGTGAGTATAAAACCAAAATGGGCATTCCCACTTAAATGGGCTTTCAAATCCCAATTGACGCGATCAGCCAGAAATTTGTCCAATTGGAACTGAGCCAAAGTGAGGACCTCGATTACAGGTTAATACATTAAACGTACAGAGCTGTTTTCAACCTATCCTAACGAGGAAGAGCCTCCCAAATCAGTGATTCCTTAACCTATAGGGATTCCTATAGTTAATTTTCGCTGTGATGGTGGATGCACTGCCTCCGTTTGAAACGGAATCAGTGAGTTAGAGGAGATAATCCTCCCCTTTAACTTTTACAACTAACCACTCTCTTTGGTTTGTTTTTCATTAATGCTGGTTATTGAAATATTATATTTATGCTTTTATTTTTCATTGCATAATAGTCGACAAAATTATTATGACATCCTAACTCACCACAAGTCGCTTCTTTTACCAACTCATCACATCCACTCACTTTTACATTCCATGCGTACGGTCCTCCATGTATATTAACTTCAACATCCACATTAAAATTTAACTTACAATCAACTATATTTTCACCTTGCGGGTAACGCACAGACCAATTCACATACCTATTAGAAATTCTACAATTGAAAAAACCATCACTATCTCTTAAATCCATCGTTCTGCTCTCATTTTTTGGAATGTCTATAACTGAATTACCAGCGTCATTCATACAATAATTATAACCCTTGTTAATATATATTTATCCGAAGAGTTTATAAACTTTACGTTATATAAAGTTTCAGCAAACACTGGCTGTATGAATAGAAAAGATGCTATTAATATCAAGTTAGATATAATTTTCATATCGCTCATCCTTATTGATAAAAGATTTAAACCATTTTCTATTCACTACTAATAGATCACTAAATAGTTTGTCATAATGGTGAGACTCTTATATTTCTCATTTCTTTCCAATCCGTTAACGAAGCCCTTTTCAAAAAAATTTTCACATTACGAATAAGCTGCCACATAAATTGGCAACAATGATTGC
>NZ_CAWQTY010000063.1:0-1523 GCF_963897815.1 Xenorhabdus sp. Sc-CR9 | reverse complement strand
TCTTCGTCAACATTTGGCAAGACTGACTCGCAAAACATTGTCTTTTTCAAAATCCATCGAAATGCATGACAGAATTATAGGATATTATCTGAACATTCATCACTATCAATAAATTAGAGTCACGACCCAGACGCACCAGCAAGTGCTCCACCGGCAGCCCCTCCTCCAATTTGTATACCTTGCTTGATAGCCTCCTTAGGTTTATTTTCAGCATTGATTATTTCATTCGTTGCTAATACTGCCGTGAAGATAACCCCTACTTTCCCAATAACCTTTAATCGTTTGTTTGCTGTTGTGAATTTAGGGTTATCTCTTGAGGATGCTTCTATAATCTCATAGTAAATTGCACTTTTTTGATCTGGTGTAAGGCTACCAAATCCTTTTCCAAATTTTTTCTGCGAATATTTATCAATAAGCTGCTCAAAAGATGGTGGTGTTTTTTTATGTCTCTCGGCAAAAGCTAATCCCTGCACTGACGTGAATTTTCTATGTTCAGCCATAATTTTATTACGCATTTCATAACAAAACTCAGCGGCTTCTTTTACTGATATTTTTTTGGCACTAACCATATCCTTCACTTCAGAAACTACTCTTTTAATATTTGAAGTATAGCTTTGTCTGACGTTAGCATCGTTGATTACATCAAGAGAAAATTTAATAGACGCGCCTTCTAAGGCGGCAACTGCTTTATCTAAAATCGGATCATCAATAGGATGTTCTTGTGTCCCTGAAAATGTTCCTTCAATAAGTTCATATTCCATAATTTCACCCCATGATCTTGCTTAATAAGATTTCTGTTAAACTTTGTGAAGAACTTTCTTTTTCAAAATTTTCTATTTCCAATTTCACACATTTATTTCCTGTTATTGATGAAAACTTAACCTTATTTTGTTTATTAAATTCACCATTAAGAACAGAACCATCATCGAGAGTCACAAGGCATTTGATACCACAATAATCAATATCATCAGAGATACTGAAACCAATCCATTTTTCTGTTTCTACTGGCGGTTCGGATAAATGCTTTGATAAATCGCCAAGTGGAAAATTATAAAATCCCGAAAGTAATGGTTTTTCTTCTTCACGCCCCTGCAACTGAGAAATTGCGTAGCCTGTTGTCCCCGCAGCACGATGCGTGCATGAAATGGATTTGTAATCGAGCATTACTGTTTCATTAGGTATCTGGTCATTATCATTTATCGAGTGGGGGTAATGACAAGAGAAATCAACGATTGTTGCTCCTGTCAGTTTGATCTCATAAAAAAACTCCAGTTGACCGGCTTGGCTGGTGCGGTAACACTTAAAAACAGCATCTAATAATTCATTACCATCGATCGCCATCGCTAGCAATGGAGAAGATTTATCAATAGGCTTAGTAAAGCTGACTGGGCGATGATTGACGTTCTGATCTCGGCTCATCATATGGCTAAGATTCAATACCTGTATTTCATCTTCCCGTCCTGCCTGATAGCGATTACCTATCGACTCCAGAGTCGAGCATCCCGCTGATATTAAACCTTGTT
>NZ_CAWQTY010000062.1:0-1527 GCF_963897815.1 Xenorhabdus sp. Sc-CR9 | reverse complement strand
ACCGTTCAGCGACGCGGTGAACCTGTTCCCCTGCGCCGTCCGGTAGCACGTCTAACCAGCGTTGCTGAGCGTCTTTTACGGCCTGTTTCGCCAATTCTTTGTTATCCGCCAGCCATTTAATCCATTCGCGCCCTGCTGCGCCGTGGTGGGCGTTAAACGCCGCTTCTATGGCTTTAGCGTGAGATTGTCCGTCTGTGTGCTCGTGGAACGTCCGTGCGCGTGTCATGGGGATGTTTAGCAGTCTGACCAATTGCCCAGCCTTAAGGCGCTTGCCTTCTTCCCTGACGTAACTGTCGAGATCAATCTCACCCGTACTGATAACCAGCGTTTTAAACCGGATAATCTCACGGTTGCCGCCGTCCTTCGCGCCCTGCAACTTACCCAGTCCGTTAAAGAGCGCGTAGGCTGAGTTAGCCACGCCGCGTCGGTCGCTGTTCTGGCCTATTTCGTCCAGTGGCATGAGGCCGTCATTGTGTGCGGCTGCCTCGTTCAGTAAGCCAAGTTGCGTACCGTACCACGTGAGCTTAAGCGCCTCTGGCTCACCGTACAGGCTGCTTGCAACGCTCTGTGTGGTGGTCTTCCCTGCTGTAGACGGTTCGTAGAAATGCACCCCGAACCCACTCGCGTTAACCAGACCGATAACAGGCGCTGCCAGTGACGCAGCAATAGCGGTCATCATGGACGGGTTGCCGTTCGCCAGCCGTGCTACGGTGTCACGCCAGCTCTGGCATGTTCCCGATACACGGTATCCTTTCGCTGCTGCTGACCGACCACCAAAAATAACGGGGACTTCTGGCGTACCGATAACCTCGCCGGAGGGCAAAATATACGCCCCATACTGCCAACCTGTTTTATCGGACACGCGCCAGTGTTCTTTGGTTGGGGTACATTGCCACCAGTCCGCCAAATTCGCTCTCAGGCCATTTTTGGTTGTGACTTTCAGCCCCCCCGCCTTCAGACGTCGCCACCCTTCACGCTCGCCGATAATCGACATGGGGATAGCCTCTATTCGAGGCGCGCCGCCGCTGGCAGGTCGCCAGTTCATGATTATGTACTCTTCGTAATCGTCGTACCCGATGCCCAGCACGGACACGGGGGAACACATCCAGGCATCGCTATAACTGATTGCGCCGCTCCGGTCTAATTTGGGGGTAATCCAGTAGACGCCACCGTCACGCAGCTCAGCCCACGGCTGTAATGGGTCATCGGGTTTTTGCTGTTCTGACACGGGTTCTCGCTCCGTTGGCTCCGGCTCTACTGGCTCTGACTTTGGGTCTGTTTTTGCCCCTGACCCTATCAATGTTTGTTCAAACGCGTTCAGCATGGATTGCAACCCGTATCTTTGGCGATAGTCGTCCCAATCGGCTTTTTCTTCACAGGGTGGCAGTGCAACGAACCCCGATACTGCCGCTGCTGCCTGTTCTGCCGCAATTTTTCCTGTGTTCTTTTTAAGGTTGCCGTCTGCGTCCAATTCACCCTCGGCGTGCCAGTCGTTATCTGCGGCGATAATGATTATCGCGTGAGGCC
>NZ_CAWQTY010000061.1:0-1569 GCF_963897815.1 Xenorhabdus sp. Sc-CR9 | reverse complement strand
GGCGTAATCAGCCAGCCCTTTATTGACGCGGTGAACGATTACATCAGCAATCAGGGGCATCACGGGCACGGGGATGATATGCAGTGTCTGCCGATGCCGGAAACGCATCATGCACTGGCAGTGACACTGTTTGTGGCGAATCTGGCGAATTACAGTCAGGAGCAAATCACCCGCCTGAAAACGGATGTCGGCAACCTGATACGTTGTGCCTTTCGGGAAAATACCGAGTACCCCGTGAAGAAAACATGGCCGTACTCGCGATTTTCTTTTTCCAATCTGGGGCGTGAAATTCACCGTGAGTTCAGCGAAATAGAATCATTGGCCTTTTCACTGGGCGACATCCTCAGTGAACTGAGTGTACCGCGACTGCAATCATTAACTGTCGAGGTGAAAAATGGCTGAGTTCAGGGAACGCCTCGCCCGGCTGGCGTTGCCTTCATGGATGAACAAGGGCGAGCCTGCCAAATTGTTGCAGGCGGCGCGGGCATTCTGGTTAACCGTCTATGACTGGTTAAAGTGGCCACTGGCGCAACTGGACGCCGAAACCTGCGCCGAATCGCTGTTATCGGTGCTGGCTTACCAGCGGGATATCCAGCGCTTTAACGGCGAACCGCTGCCGCTGTTTCGCAAGCGGGTGAAGTACGCCTTTATCAATGCCAGAGATGCAGGCAGCGTCGCGGGATTTATTGCCATTTTTGAACGGCTGGGCGTGGGTTATGTGGAATTGCTGGAGCGCCAGCCGGGCATTGACTGGGATGTGATTATTCTGCGGCTCAGCGATGGACAAATAGCATCTAACCCTGATTTGCTGATGAATATCATTCGCCAGTATGGCCGCACCTGCCGCCGCTACCGCTTTGAGGTGATCGCAAAAAATCAATTATTCATGCGTGTGGGGAGCGTGGGGGCAGACTATTGCTGCTATTACGCGGCGATGCCGACAGAACCGCTTTTATTAAGGGTAGGACACATTTCGGGGGAATCCGTGTGTGACAATGCCCGCTTAAAAGAAAATAACGCATCGAATGTCACTTACGGTGCCTCATTATAAGGAAATACTATGTCTTCAGTCATTACTGTCGATTTTGAAAAATGGAAAGCCCAGCAAGTCGCTGCCGGGCATTCGGTGGTGTTGGACGAGTTTGTCTTTGCTTATGTGCCTAATCTTGATCCGTCAAAGGAGATTAACCGCAGCGAGAAACTGCCTGCACAAAATCAAATCGTCCACCGTCAGGCGGTGAATAAAACCGGACTGGCCAGCGAGAACGCCGTGGCTTACAGCGTCACACTGGGCACGGAAGTCGGCAACTTTGATTTTAACTGGATTGGGTTAATCAATAAGGCCTCGGGCGTGATTGGCATGATCACCCATGCCCCCACCCAGAAGAAAATCAAAACCGCCAATGGCTTGCAGGGCAATGCCCTGACCCGTTCTTTCTTGCTGGAATTTGACGGTGCCGCGAAAGAAACCGCCATCACCACAACCGCGGAAACATGGCAGATTGACTTTACCGCGCGTTTGTCGGGCATGGATGACATGCAGCGCCTGATTAATACCGACAGCTACGG
>NZ_CAWQTY010000060.1:0-1578 GCF_963897815.1 Xenorhabdus sp. Sc-CR9 | reverse complement strand
AAAAAGGCAAGCTACACTATATTGTCAGTGACCATCAGGGGACGCCGCGGGAAATGTTGTCCGAGGAAGGGGTGCTGGTCTGGGCGCAGCGGCTGACGACATGGGGTAAAGCCGAGAAATCGCAGGTGATTGCGTCCAATAATCCGGATTACCATGTGGACTGTAATTTCAGGTTTGCCGGACAATATGAAGACGAGGAAAGTGGTTTATATTATAATCGGTTCCGTTATTATTCGCCGGACACAGCGCAGTATATTTCGTCCGATCCCCTGAACTTGGCAGGCGGTTTTAATCCATATGGGTATGTGCATAATCCGACGGGATGGATCGACCCGCTTGGGTTGGCGGGATGCGATGTTCGCGATCCTACTGGATACCATAAACGTAAAGCTCTTCGAGCAGATGTTTATAACGCACAACGTCCTGGTGGCTATCACGGTATAAAACATACTCAAGCAAAATCTGCTGAACAAGCTAAAAGTCTAAGTTTAGGAAAAGGAGCTAGAAATGGAGACCCGGAAGCATCATATTTCCCTGAATATGCTAGACAAGTTGCGGGTTTTGAAAAGCAAGCAGCTCATGGTGCTATCCGAAATGGTCATGTCTTTGAACATGGTGGCACACGCTTCATGTTTTATAAAAATCCAACTGGTCCAGTAGGTTATAACGAGGGGAAATTAACTGATTGGGTTCGTATCGAAATGACTAAAACTGGTACACCAGTTATACATAGTTTCCCTGCGTCATTGGGTCAAGTTGGAAAATATATTCCGGGAGTTCGTTAATGAAGAATGTGTTATGGAAAAAACTTCAACCTCTGAGAATACCAAGTCGGTGGGTAATTGATGTAAATAATTTTTATCATTATGAACCTACCCAAGAAAATATGGATTGGTTTTATGGTTCAATCTTAATAAGTGGTCATAATTCTCTTGATGGTCTTTGCTTCGATTCAAGATATGAACCAGAAGGAGATCCCAATGGTTCATTTGTCCTAGATTTTTTTATTTTAAAAATAAATAAAAAGACACAAAAAACAGAAGGAATTGAAAAATTCTTGGGAACTAAGCAAACAAAAAATAAAGCTGAGTTCGTTGAACTGCTTGAAGAGTTTATGTTTACTGGAAAATATGAATAATTAAATCGGTCAAATTTCAAGCCGGAAAGATTCCCGTGATCTTCCGGCTTTGTTCGGTTAAGAGCGGTTCACTCCCTGCCCTTAGCGGCTTTTGTAGTCGCCAATCAGCTCGCGCATCCGCAGCTTAATTTCACTGATTTGTTCGCGCTGGCGCTGGTATTGCTGTTTGAGGCTGTTCGTCTCGTCACTGTCGGGGATCAGCACCAGACAGCCCTCCATGATCTTCACCGTGACCGAGCCGCCAATCTCAAAGCCTGCCTGTTTAAGCCATTGTCCCTTCAGGTGGATTGCAGGCGGGGCTTTAGCCTTGTCATTTTGCGGGACGTATCCCACGGTGTAATAACGTTCTGTTTTAGCTGCTTTATTTTGAGCACGGTTTTGCTTAGAATGCGCCTTAGCCATCATTCAACTCCTACGTAGTTGGTTGTGGTGAGCGTTCT
>NZ_CAWQTY010000059.1:0-1585 GCF_963897815.1 Xenorhabdus sp. Sc-CR9 | reverse complement strand
AATGCCCGTATTATCGATTTCGACGGAGAAGGACCCAAATAAATATGTAGGAACTTATTGATGACTTAATCAATGCAATCCATTTCGAATAAAAATAATTTATAGCTGGCTAGAGAATATCCAACCCAGCCTATTGACTGGCATCAAACAGCATGGAATCATAGGGCACATGTAAAACATTTAGGTGCTCTTATGTCCAACTCTAACAAAACAGCAACCATGACTATTAGGCTGACCGAGGAGGATAAACGCATTCTTGAGGAAGCAGCCAAAAGAGTAAGAATGGAAACAGGAGAGCTAGTAACAGCAGCCGAGTTGATTCGCCGCTATATTAGATCTCAGGAAAAAAAGAACAGAAAAACATAGAAATGAAAAACCCGACGGCGCCAACCAATCGGGTTTTTAATGGATGTCCGGTAATCGCTGGAACGATTACAAGGCAAAATTAGATTCTTGACTAATGCTCTGGTAAGCGCGCAGTCAAGCAACTCACAATGAAAATAAAAAAGGATTCCATCATGATGGAGTGTACCTTCAATGTTAGTAATTTTATAGCTAGCTATGATACAAAAAATATCAACTGCTCAAAAATCAGCGCATTAGACATAGCCGAAAGTCTTGAAAGTCTCGTAAAAACACTATCCCACATAGAAACAATGAAAGACCAGAACTTGAGACCGTATGTCTCAGGTATGCTTAATATCGCCGCTCGTGAATGCACAACATTGGTCGCCCTGCTGAACGCAAACGAGGTGAACCAATGAGAAAAATTGACGCCATCAAACAAATATCCCAACAGGCTGAAAATAATTGGCACGGCGTCCTTGAGGCGCTGTCTATCAATGTTCCTCTCGACCCTAACAAACACGCCTCATGCCCCGCGTGCGGCGGGAAAGACCGATTCCGCTTCGATAATCAAGAGGGGCGCGGAACTTACTACTGCAACCAGTGCGGCGCAGGTGATGGCCTGTCATTGGTTCAAAAGGTTCGCGGCTGTGATGCCTCCGATGCAGCGATAATGGTACGTGACGTGCTATCCGGCGCTCCCCTGCCATCAGAACGACCAGAACAACCGCCAGCCAGAGAAAAGGCACAGGAAAACGTGCCCATTGATAAAAAGGTGCTAGGGATGATGGCATCGGCGGAACTGGGCGAATCGGTCTACATGAATAACAAGGGGCTATACGGGTACAAACTCCCCATTCTCAATGATGGAAAAGGTGTAGTTACCCTCGTCAACATAAAAGGGGAAATGACGGGTGCGCAGCTATTGCCCCCAAATGGGGCGGAAAAGAAAAAACTGGTGAACGGGAGTAAGAAAAAAGGCTCGTTCGCGGTGGTTTGGGGGATGAAGGAAAGACCGTTATCGATAGTTATTGCTGAGGGGTTCGCTACTGCGGTTACGGTCAGTAAATGCCACGATAATGAAAATAGTCTCACACTGGCGGCAATGGATGCAGGGAATTTGAAGCCCGTTGCTATCGAGTGCCGTAAAAAATGGCCTCACGCGATAATCATTATCGCCGCAGATAACGACTGGCACGCCGAGGGTGAATTGGACGCAGACGGCAACCTTAAAAAGAAC
>NZ_CAWQTY010000058.1:0-1649 GCF_963897815.1 Xenorhabdus sp. Sc-CR9 | reverse complement strand
GGGAAGTGGATGGTATGATAAGCATGACTCGATCCTTTTTTCTGTGATTTTGCGTTTTGGGAACAAAAATTTCGCAAATTTAGGATCGAGTTTCTTTGATACTCCTACCATTTTGACAAGCTATTTAGAATTTACTCATCATAAGAATACTCATGTTGGAAAGTCTCCAACAAAAGATAATTTATTAGCTTTTTATATCGAAGATAAACAAGAATGGCTGGAACAAATAAAGTCAATGCAAGAAGCTGGTTTTATTCTAGTTCCTTCTTACAATCCTTATTGGGATAAACATGGAAAAACTTTTGAAGATATAGATGGCTATCGTATTGTTTTACAAAATAGTTCATCAGAAGTATAGTCATTTATTTTCTTATTAACCCCTTATTTAATTAGGCTATTAGTAATTTTCATTAGACTAAATTTTCATCATGCATCTCTAATAGCCTAAAACTAAATATATTCATATTACTCATTGGGTAGTGAATAAAATCATCAGATTATTTATTATAAAAAAATCTTGACGCCCTGACTCTCTTCGCATATTCAAATCTGACAACACGCTCCCATCAGCACGATCCCATTTCAAAAACTCTTCTGAGGCTCATTGATAATCATCTGCATTCAATTTTTTCAATAACGTTGAATGAGCAAAATTACTTATTCCCAGATTAAAAATAAATGAGCATAAAGCATCAAACTGTCCTTGTGTTAGAGATACCTTGACTAATTGTTGAGTGACACCATAAATAGGAATAAGGTCTTGATGTAAAAACACTTCTGCCTGTTGTACCGGAATCAATTGACCAGGATTAACTCCTTTTGTGTGACCATACCAAATTGTCCAAGGCTCTGCTCCTGTGGCTGGGTTAGGATATGCTTTCAATTTCAAGCCGTTATAACTTTTAAGCTTATCAATACCCTTTTCAGTAATTTCCATACTCCATCTCCACTGTTAATTTACGTGTCAGGTTAAAGTTTGTCGAAAAAACAATCTAAAGATGAAATTATAGTCAAATAAAAAACCAATGAAGTTACTGCGGTATTGACGTAGCAGATTCCAGCATCAAAAAATATTTTACTTATATTTCATATGGATAACTTAAAACACAAAAAATATTTAAATTTTAAAAAAAATTTTAATAAAAATCTTGACTCTTTTTATTTTGAGCATAAAATCTCCCTTAGAATTTAGATTTTCGTGAAGTAAATCACAATTTATAACCTTCAAAGGGCATCATCATGAAATCTGTTAAATCTTTCCTCTCAAACGTACACTGTGTTGTTATCCGGTTGTCAACAACTCGCTTCATGTAAGCATTGTACTAACACAAATATAAGCCAGTTCAAAAACCGAATTGGCTTTTTTGTCTTCTATTATTGCAAATCCGCTGTAAATACTTTTGCACAAATCCGTGTTCCCACATTCTTTTCACTGAAATATCGTTTTGAAAAACCTACCTCATAAATGGCACATATACGGATTATTAAGCTATAACTCTTCATTTTAGTCTTCATTTATAATTGGGTCGTGACATCAATCTATTGAATCATGTATAGTCTGTCTATTTGGAGAACATTCAAATGGCAAAGATTGATGTGACTTGCCCCTCTTGTTCCGCCGTGAAAGGGATCCATCGCAATGGGCGTTC
>NZ_CAWQTY010000057.1:0-1669 GCF_963897815.1 Xenorhabdus sp. Sc-CR9 | reverse complement strand
ACGCCGTTGGTCAGCATGTCATACAGCCCCGGATTGGCCCGCTGGATTATCATGGCGGGGAGACTGGCGACCGCCCCGGTGGCGCCCTGAATGACTTCGCTCATCAGGTTTTTCATGCCCGCCGTGATACCGTTGAGCTGATTACTGACCGTGGTTTTCAGGTCAAAATTGCCGCACATCAAATCCGAACTCCAGCCCAGCTCCAGACCGGCCAGCCTGGTTGACCCCGCGCGACTGGCCGGTTCAGAAATCACCGAGCCGCCACCGAGGGTATAGAACAGCGTATCGGAAACCGCCCCGCTGCTCTGTGCACCATACCCCAGTGCACTGTGACTCACGGCCGGTAAGGAAACCGACCGTTCTGATGCCTGAACCTGAGCGGTAACGAGTGCCAGCCCGCCCGCGATCAGCAGTCCCGGTTTTCTTATCATTCTGTTTTTTCCTTATAGGTCCGTACTGCCGAGAAAACGTTGCCCGCGCCGCTGACAACAGCTGTAAGGTTGCCACAGGGCATAAGCCTGATTGCTGTCTGCCGCCGCCGTGTGGCTGCCATCCGGGAACACCGCACAGGACTGACTTAACTGTGGTGACAACCGTTGCCATTGGTGGTTTTTCGTGCCGGTATTTTCGGTGACCGGGACCGGCGGCCAGTAGCCGTCACGGCGTTGCCCGGTCAGCGGCTGATAAACATGGGGCTGCCCGGTACGGGTGATTATGTCCGCCACCCGCTGCGCCACCACCGCCGCGGCTTTATCCTCATCGGTCTGCGTGACAAAACCGGAGCGCGGGTAAATATTGCCCCACATATTGCCTGCCAGCTGGCTGCCCAATTCTCGCAGACCGGGAATAAGCGCTTCAGGATAAAGCGATTCCGGCAGTCCGCTGCGCCACGCGACAGTATCCAGTGTGCTGAGAAAATAGGGCATCAGCGGTGTGGCCGCACTGCGACAGGAATACCCCGGAATTTGTCCGCCAATCAGAGTGGTCGCGGGATGCCCGATGGCATCGGCGTATTTGAAACGCAGACGGGGACTCTGCTTTCCGGCAACCTGAACCGTGTGATTGCCCCCACCGGTGGTCAGGCCGGATAACGCATTTTCCAGCCCGCCGGATAAGGGGCTGATTTGCGCCATTTCAGACCACGGGTTGCCACCGGGTGCGTGATAGGTAGAGACCACCGCCTGCGGCAGGAAATGGGTGACTTTGACCGAGGTTTTCACCGTGCAGCCATGCCACGAACAAAACAGCCAGTAACAGATGCCGCTGACCCGCCACTGAATACAGGCGGGCGAGACACTGCCGGCCACGATTTGGGCAGTATTGATGGCGGCTTGTGAAAAAGGCGTAAACGCCGTGGCCAGCGTGATAACCACCGGAAAAGCCAGGCGTGACGAATTCATGGCTGATACTGCTCCCTGAGCGCTGTCGCTTTGGCGACATCGGCCGTGCCATACACTATGTCACGATCATCAAACACCACCGCCGGGTATCTGCGCACACCGGCTTGCCGGGCATGGACAACAGCACGATAAGCGTTGATAAGTTGCTGTTCCTGCTCACGCCACTGAGGAGACTGAAGGATGGCCCGGACCTGAGTTGCCGCCTGTTGTGAGTCTGCGGGAAGGCGGGCAAAGATCTGCCTTTGCTGTTGCTCCGGTGCATCCAGCCA
>NZ_CAWQTY010000056.1:0-1690 GCF_963897815.1 Xenorhabdus sp. Sc-CR9 | reverse complement strand
GGGAAGTGGATGGTATGATAAGCATGACTCGATCCTTTTTTCTGTGATTTTGCGTTTTGGGAACAAAAATTTCGCAAATTTAGGATCGAGTTTCTTTGATACTCCTACCATTTTGACAAGCTATTTAGAACAGGAGCATCACTGGAGCCTTGTAAATCAACATGCAATATTAATTCACCGGATTTTACGAACATGTTTAAATCTCCTAGCCTGATTGGATAACACATCCAACCTTTGGTAACTTAATGACAAGAAATACTTTACCTTACATCGACTAATTTCTTTTCAGCGAAAAAACAATAATCAAGCCATAGCTATTCTGAGCTCCCTATTACTGGGAAATAATCTATCACTATAGACACAGATATAAATTTCCCTACCGTAGAGAGAAATAACACTATTAATAAAAAGGGAGCTATAGCTGAATATCCAAACTTAATTATTACATATGGCTAATCATTCAGTTGTCACGAATGGAAATAGCAACTTTTTGGGGTGTACTACGGTAACGCAAATACAGGTTATTGAGGATTAGTGCAGAACCCGTGATGCAAGCTCCGGCGATTTCAGGAGCACTTGGCTTTATTCCGGTCATCGCTGAAATAGAGAAAGCGGTGATTGGTACGATATCCATGAATAATACACCGTTAAGTGGCGTTAGGATTTTATTACCAATATTCCAGCACAGGATCCCAATGAAGCCCGCAATGAAAGCTGTGTAGAATACATGTGGAATAACAAACACGAAATCACTGATTGCTGGTACAGGTACAATACCACAGGCATACAGTATACCGTTCAGTACCACTATACTTATCACCCCCAGATAAGTCGTCAACGCAGTGTATTTTAACGGTGACCAGGTAGGAAAAAATGAAGCTCCCACAGTGTAAATGACCCAACACAGTGCACCGAGAATGATAAGTCCATTTGCGGAATAGCTGGAGGGAACATCAAAAAGATTACTATAGTGACCTTTAGTAATCACAGTCATTACACCAAAAAAGGACATCAGGATTAACCCAATAGAGATAGCAGGAGGCGCAACTTTGCGTAATACCCAGTTCACAAGAATGCTAAGCATTGGCATAGTTGCCATCATTATGGAGGCCGTTAATGCGCCACTTTTTCCAGCCATTTGTTGGCCTAAAAATACAAAAAAACCAAAACCAACAAAGCCCACAGAACCCAACAACCATACCAAACCTATACGTTCACCTTTGAGACTCAAACCTTGCTTTCCTTCGCGTAAAAACAGTGCGATTAGCAATGCAATACCGGCGAAGCCATAGCGTAATAATGTGAATGTATAAGGGTCGATGCGTGTAAGAGCGCTGGTCATGATCGGAAAAGTTGCTCCCCAAGATAATGTGGCGATCAGACAGCAGATGACACCTGTAGAATAAGAATTTTTCATATTTATATGTCTCAGTTAAATACCATGCAGAATGATTCACATCATGTTTCTGATGCGACTTAAGTGGGAAAATTTTGGCCAGAACTAAAAAGTCCATCCAGCCAACGCATTCATGGAGGTAAAACGAATCATATTGCAGACCTCTTTATACTAGATAATGTCGTCATAAATTATTTTGTGCGATAATAAGATTTGCATTCCATAAACAGAGTGAACTAACCATGAGCACGCCTGCATACCGCCGCCACGATATTTCCGAACATGTCTGGAATT